>JBEANW010000303.1:0-7546 GCA_041165225.1 Cyanobacteriota bacterium
TTGATTAGTTAAAGTTACGTCTGCTCGCAGTAAATCATTAGGAAAACTAAAACTAAAATCATCTCCGTTTGATGTCAATCCTAATGTTCCTTTTCCTCCAACTGCTGCTAGATCAATTCGACCACCAAAAGTTACTATTCCACCGCCATTAGCTGTTATATCACCACCTGCTAATGCAAAACTTTTACCATCTGGAACTCTCAAGCCAAAGTAACCAGAAACACCTGCTGGATCTGACCCAGCATCAGCTTTTGAATTATTTTCAATTGGTGCGGGATTATCTCGAAAACCCAAACCGATGGGTGCATTAACCGTCAACAGAGGAGGATTATCTAAATCCGTTGCGCTAAACTCCCCATCCTCAAACAAAATACTGCTGGCGCTACTGCCATAGAACGAGCCGCCAATATTTAAACTCGCATTTTCCCCAAAGATAATTCCTGCGGGGTTGATTAAAAATAAATTGGCACTGCCATTGGCACGAATTGCGCCATTTATATCAGAAACATTGCCCCCTGTAACTCGGCTGAAGATATCAGAGATACTATCAGCATTGTTGAAAAATGCTTCATTCCCTGTCTCAACGGAAAAATCCTCAAAGCTATGAAATAGATTATTTCCTCTGGTTTCTCCCCCTGTGATTTCGGCAGTATTGCCATTTTCAGTTACTTGCGTATTGACAGTACCGTCAGAGGTAACTTGAGCGAAAGCAGGATCGTTGGTAACGCCGATGTAGCCGAGAGTGCAAAGAGAAAGTGCAAACCAAGGAGATAGAGTTTTAGACACAGTAGATGATTGAGTTGAAATTGATATTTTCAGAGATACTACCATTTTCAGGGGTTATTTCAGACCTAATTTTGGATTCAGATCACTTTTTAGGAAATTTGGGAAGGTTGCCAGTGCATAACGTCCCTAATCGCTTCATATAGTTCTTTATGTAACGAGCTTCGCAGGAAACAAAATTAATTGTTATCTGCATGTACACACAAATCAACAAAATAGACTAGAAAAATGGATAAAGCTTACTTAACTAATGACATCGAAGATTCTTTTTTTACTGAACTTGACTTAGACGAGGCTGCTAACATTTGTGGTGGTGGTCTTTTTGATTATGATGAAAATAGCCTGGCGAATAGATATAATGCAGCGAATAACTATCCATATTTGGGCGATAGGAGAACAAATTATCTGCTGCGAAACGGATATGAATTAAGTGACATAGTTGATAGTGCTGGTGACAATCCTTATTTAAGGAATGCACAGTTTACGAATTTTGGTTATTTGGATTAAGCGAGATCGCACTTTCGTAGGGTGGGCAAAATAACCCAGAACAAAAACAGTTTCAAGTTGAGCTAAGTTGCCCACCAATTAAGGAATGTAGATAATTTAATTCTGGTTAGTAAAAGCGATCGCACTTCTCCAGTCAAGAATAAACGTAATCCATATGATGATTAAAATCCTGTTCATCTGGGATTAAATGCTCTCAAAACCGCTAAAGCTATTTATTTCCTAGCAATTTGTCATATTCTGCATGTGTTCCAATCCAAAACCATGCAATATCACCATTTTCCTCTACCGCTAAAGCACGATAATGAATGCCAATCCGCACCGACCAAAACTGTCCTACTTTCTTGAAATGTAGGGATGGATATCGTGAATCTTGCTTGAGTAAGTCATAGCAACGATCTGCTAAACTTTGGATTTCATCTGGTAATTGTCGATAGTGATACCAAAAGTCAGGAGTCGCTCGATATCTCACAAATCAGTACAACGTCCTTCTCGTAAATGTTGTAACGCCCGATCTGCTAATTTATTGAGCCGACCTGATGCAACATCTTCTTCAAATTGCCGATCCCAAATCTCAGCATCGAACTCTGCAAACCAGACTCGGAAGGCAGCCAGTTCATCTGTAGATAATTGACTGATGGCAGTTTCAATTTCTCGTAGACTACTCATAAAGCTCGATCAACAATGTATAAACTTAACTCTACACTCCAATATCATATCGTTAACTCTCAAACCTTGAAACCTTGGTTGATCAAGAGTGCGATCGCACTTTCATAGAGTTGGCAAAACAACCCAGACAGAACAGTTTCAGGTTGAGCTAAGTTGCTCACCAATTAAGGAATGTAGAGAATTTAATTCTGGTTAGTAAAAGCGATCGCTTAGAAATAATGCGCTAAAACACCACATAAGGACTAGGAATTACTTAACCTTCGTTCAAGGTCATCAAGAGTCTGAAAATCCAGCAAATCCTCGGTCAAAGTATCTAACCGACTGGGTTCTAAAGATTTAAATTTTAAATATTTGTTATTAGTTCTCAAGATTAAGCCACTCCAGGGAAACGACGATATTTGATTAAGTAACCCAAGATCCCTAACAGAACGATAACTGCTGCACCAATACCAATCGGGCTGGGCAACCAAAATACTGCCTGAATATGATTGATTTCTCCTGGGTGCAGTTGCCACACCAGACCTTTCTGGAAGGAATTATTAGTAGGCTGAAGATTATCGGCATTAGAGATGCTGCGAGCGATCCAGGGGGTAGTTAACTGAAACTTGAGGTCAGCCACAGCATCAGGATTAATTGAGATTTTATCCTGTTGAGTCAGAACTTTTAAAGCTCTCAGGTCGATCGCCAAATCTAAACTATTTCTCTCGACAAACACGAGATTACTTTGCTTGATCGATACCTGGGAATTAAGCTTAATTAGCTCGGCTTTCTCTTTGGGGATAGTCGCGTTAGGCACAATATTAGTTTGAAAAAGTTGATTAAACTTCTCGGCTAATTCAGCACCGTTACCAAAGGGGATTGTGAGCAACAGTTCTTGAGGATTGAGCTTTTTCACTCTACCGTCTAGCTTGCGCGATCGCTTTTCTAAACTGTTTAACCACTTTTGGGTATCCTTGGGGGCTAGGCTACTTAGCTGATCACTAACCTTAATTTGCTGGATAATCTCCCCGCTATAGGGAGTGGCAAAGTTAATCCCTACCTGATAATCAACGCAGCCTGTTAGGAAAGTAACCAAACACAAAACAATCGGCAACAAAAATCTCATAACATTACTGTTTTTAATTATTAACTGCTCATTGTTCACTGTCTCGCTGCTACTCCTAAGCCAGCAAACAAAATATGGGGAACATAAGAACTACTACCAACCCATTCAGGGCGATCGCTTAAATCCACCAGGTTAGAAAAAGCCTCAAAAATATTCCCCGCCACCATTGTATCTTTTACTCTGCCGACGATTTTGCCCTGTTCAACTTTGTAACCTAAATCTATATTGACCGAAAATTCCCCCGCTAAAATATTAGACTGTCCTGCACCTAAAACTTGATCGACAATAATGCCTTCTGACATCCCTGCAATTAGATCTTCGAGGGATGTTGTACCAGGAGCAAGACAAACATTAGCTAAACTGGGGCTAGGACGGGAAATACCGCCGCGAAAACCATTGCCGCTAGACCCTATTCCCTGACGAGCAGCCCAGCGCCGATCCCAATAAAACTGCTTAACTATACCCTGCTCAATCAGATGCTTCTTGCTAGTTGGCACTCCCTCATCATCAAACTTACAGGCAGAAACCCCAATACTTGGGTCTTCAAACAGGCAAACTCGCTCATCAGCGATCTTTTCTCCCAGCTTATCTGTTAAGGGAGAAGCTTTTTGGACAATAGATTGACCAGAAAAAATCGTGCCAAACATACTGCCCATCGTGCTGCTGACGGCACTGGGAGTAAATAACACAGGATAAGTACCACTAGTAATCTTGGCTGACCCTTCCGCCTGTTGATACTTAGTAATGAGCTTTTGCAAGATAGCCTGATAGTCGGGTTGGCGATCGCGAGTTACTTCGTAAGCATAAGCCTGCAAAAAGTCTTCTCCACGAACCAAATTACCCGATATAACAGCACTTAGACTCTGACTATGCTGTTCAGTATAAACATTAGTGGTGGTGGCTAATTTCTCTTGGCTAGTACCGCTATGAAAGCTAACATCTACCAGAATTTCAGGGTTATATTGATGCACTTGGTGGATCAAATCTTCTCCCACTGCCACTAAGGCTGCGGTAGTCGGCGGTTGATAAGTGCTTTTACTCTCCACTGAATTAACGTCTTGAGCAAAGTCAAATTCCACTGGATCGCCAATTTCCGCTGTAGCGATCGCTCCATCCACTAAATCTGCTAAACGAGTGAGATCCGTCGAGCTAGCAAATCCTAACTTGCCATCGGCAATCACCCGTAAAGCAATCCCTTCAGAAGCCTTAGTTTCCAAAGACTTTAAACGATTGTTACCAAACTCAATAGGAGTATCCTGGCTGGCAACATAAAACACCTCCGCCTCAATTCCTTTTTTCCTTGCCAGATCAATTACCTGTTCAACTATCCGATCCTTCAATGTTCCTTTGCTCCTTAATTCATTGCGTTTTTGGTAAGGGCGTTTCGCGAAACGCCCCTACTCCTCTTCCCAATCGGCATTTTGCGCCTCACTGCCCCCCCCAACGGTAACCAGGTCGATCTGTTGACGATAGTAGTCCACACTTTTTACTTCGACTTCGACGCGATCGCCTAAACGATAGGCAGTGCGATTTTTTCTGCCCACTAGACAACTATTGCGGGAACGATATTCATACCAGTCATCCTTGAGGGAACTAACATGCACCAAACCTTCCACCAGTAAGTCTTCGATCTCCACAAAGAAGCCATAGGACTGGACTCCTGTAATTAATCCTTCAAAGATCTTACCAGTACGCTCTTTCATCTGTTCGGCTTTTTTCAACCCCGCCAAGTCTCGTTCAGCATCTTCTGCCTGTTTTTCTCGGTCATTAAGGAAGGGCAACATGGTTTGAATATCGATTTCCAGTTGCTCCTGAACATTCGGGGGCAATACCTTCCAGTTAATTTGTCCATGACAACTGCTGCTGGTTAAATCGATACCTTCTTTGGTTCGACTGTGACGGCGATCGCGCCCATGCTCAAATACGGCTTTTAAGATGCGTTGAATAATTAAGTCAATATATCTTTGACCAGGGGAAATGCAGTGAGTATAACCTTCTGCATAAGCTAAACCAAAGTGCTTGCCTGGGACTTTCAGATACTTAACGGGTTTAAAAGTACTTTGCAGGAGATAGTTTAAAACCATCACAGCGGAAGAAGTATCAAACTGTTCTGTAAGTCTTTGATAGTCTTGAGAAGAGACACTTTCTTCAACATTGAGGTCGATATCTAGACCTAAATTGCTCCCTAGCTTGATTAAATCTTCTAATTCTTCGACATCAGGTTCAATTTGAGTACAGTAAATACCTGGCAAATCTAATGCCTGTAAATGTTCGGCAACGGCTTTTCCTGCCAAAATAGTCAACTCCGTCAACATGGAGTGAACGGGGAGGGATGCCACCCCCAGAATTGCCCCGACTCGACCTTCATCTTTAAACAGACTATGGTTTTCTGGGGTAGTTACTTCTAAACCACCTCTTTGCAAACGCTGGGCTTTGACGAGAGGACTAATGGTAAAGAATAAGTCTTTGAGGGCAGGCAGCAGACTAGCGAGTTTTTTCCCTGGTTTTTTCTCCCCACTAATTAACTCTTGAGTCTCTTGATAGGTAAGCTGATGGTCTACGGAAATTACCGAGGGGATAATCTGGTATTCACTGGTATTCCCCTGGGAATCGATAGTTAACATCACAGAGATGGTCAGGCGACCCCTCCCTGGAATGAGAGAACAGAGTTTACTCACCTTTTCAGGAAACAAAGGTAAAACTTGTTTGCGGAGGTTAACTGCTACCCCCCGTTTGCGGGCAACGCGGTCTAAGATGGTGTCCTGTTCAATGTAGTGAGCAACATCGGTAATATGAACCCCTAGTTGCCATTCTCCCAAACTAGTTTGCTCTAGGGTAAAGGCATTTTCAATCCAGGGGCTATTTTCCAGATTGGCTGCTGATTCAATGGTAAAAGTTAACTTCTCCCGCAGATCGTGACGATTTTTAATTTCGGCGGCGGTAATTCTCCCACCAGGTAAGTTTGAGGTTGCCTTAAGGGCTTTTTCGGGAAACTCTAGAGGCAGGTCATGTTTACAGGAAACAATATCCACATCCGCTGCTTCTTCGGCATCACTGCCTAAAACTTTAGTTACTTGCCCCAAAGGAGGCAACTGTCCCAGGGGATAGCGCAAGACTGAGACATGAACCAGATGTTCTAGGGCTGCCTGTAAGTCTTCTTCTTTCTCTTTGAGGTCTAATTCAAATAATAGGCGATCGTCTAAAGGAATCGCTTTATATTTTGACTCATTTTCAACTACGGTAGCTAACAATGAGGGATTGGAGCGTTCGAGAATTAACTTGACTTCTCCTTCGGGGGAACGACGACGACTACCTTCCTTGATGATTTTAACAAAGACGCGATCGCCATTCCAAGCATTGCTTAAATGACTTTCTCGCACATAAATGTCATCAGCATTCTCTTCATCTTGAATCGCAAAGCAAAATCCTTTACTGGAGCATCTTAATTTGGCTTCAACTACTTTGTCTTCATGGATACGACGATATTTACCTCTTTCTTTAACTAAAACGTTGATTTTCTCCAGAGCATCGAGAGTAACCTGTAATTTCTGAATGCTCTCATCATCTTCACAACCTAATTTTTTTTCTAGATTCTTACCCGCGACCAGCTTATCATCAACAAACTGAGCGAGTAGTGTGGCGATTGAAAATTCCATCTAAAAATTATCCTTATCCAATTTTATTTTAGTAACTACTACAGAAGCGAAGAAAACTATAGTAACTCGGATGCTTTGTTTACACACCTAAGTCCTCTATTTTTCTGGGTTGACTGAGACGAAAACTACCTGTTTCACGACTTTTACTCAGGGACAATCAACGGTTTTGACTAGTGGTAGAGCTAGAATAACGAAGGGTGGGTCGTTGAGCTTTACCTTTACTAACGGTCAAGCAAGCCCTGTCGTTTTATGGCAGGGAACCTGACCTTCAACTAAATTGATGTCGTAGGAGTTATGAGATAGTATACTCCTTACCCTATGTGCTGCAAAATCATCGTCGATAGTTGTTAACAAAACAGTATTTTTGCGGAGTCACAAACTTTTACTCCGTCCCTCAGCCACTATAAAAACTTTAGAACTTTTAGAATAATGATCTTAGCTAAATTTCGCCATCAGTATCCTCAAGGAAGTTTGGTCAGTGAATTAGTTCAAATCGACCGAGGTACATATATTGTCAAGGCTTTAGTACAGATAGACAGTATTGTTTTAGCTACTGCCCTCGCAGGCGCTGCCACGGTAGAAGCAGCGGAGGATGCGGCTAAAGAAAGAGCGATCGCTACTTTGTTTTTAGACCATCAGCCTGATGTAGCATCAGTTGAAGCCCAACTCTCCCCTTCGACATCTGTCAAACCTGGAATTAAATCTGAGGGAACTAGCAATCACAAAATTGTTAATTTTTCTAAACCTCAATCTGTACCAGTTATTCCGAATCAAGCAACAACCGCTGAAATGTCCCTCCCTATTACCCCAGCAGAAGTTTCCATTCCTC
>JBEANW010000304.1:0-12651 GCA_041165225.1 Cyanobacteriota bacterium
AACATACATTTCCTACATACTTTTAACAATAAAAAATTATGAAAATAATCATTGTCACGAAATAAATATATATTCAGTAATTAATAATTTTTGGTTGTTTGCTATACAAAAAAACTTGATAGCAGTTCCATAAGATGTGTTCGATGAATACATTGGAAAATACAAATACATGCAGGATAACGGAGGCTTGAGGTGACTAGAAGTTCAGAAGCAGTTACTAAACTAGAGCGATCAAAAAGGCACTATAACTCTTGGGTGGTCAATGAGACATTAGAAGACTATTCCCTGCGATACGCTCCTAAATCCTTTCGTCGTTGGTCGGAATTTACTGTAGCTAATACAGCATTGGGAGGAATCTCCTATCTTGCGGATTTTGCGATCGGAGGGTCGATCGCCATTAGTTCAGGGTTCACTAATTCTTTGTGGGCAATTTTGATCTCGGCAGTAATTATTTTTGTCACGGGTATTCCCATTTCCTATTATGCTGCCCGCTACAACATCGACATGGACTTGTTGACTAGGGGAGCGGGGTTTGGCTATATCGGCTCGACATTAACTTCAGTAATTTACGCTTCTTTTTGTTTTATTTTCTTTGCTCTAGAAGGGGCAATTATGGCTCAGGCGCTGGAAATTTATTTCGGTTTGCCTTTGCCCTGGGGTTACTTAATCTGTACTGTGGCTATTTTCCCCTTAGTGGTGTTTGGAATGACTCTGCTGGCGCAAATGCAAGTATGGACGCAACCACTGTGGTTGGTAGGGATGTTTGCTCCTTGGTTTGCGGTGTTGATTAAAGATCCTACAGCTTGGTCTACCTGGACTAGCTTTGCAGGTAATTCCCCTAGCGGCGCTAATTTTGACCCGCTGCTCTGTGCAACAGGGATGGGTGTTGCCCTTTCTTTAATTGCCCAAATTGGGGAACAGGTGGATTATCTGCGGTTTATGCCAGATCTTACCGAACGGAACAAAGGCAAGTGGTGGACGGCAGTATTGGCGGCTGGGCCTGGTTGGGTCATTTTAGGTGCTTGGAAACAGTTGGCGGGGGCATTTTTCACAGCGATCGCCGTAAAAGCTGGGGTAGATATCGCCGAGGCAAATGAACCAATTCAAATGTATATCGAAGGCTTTAAAGCCATGTTTGGTAATCCAGCAGTTTATTTGGCTTTGGCGACTTTCTTCGTGATTTTGTCCCAAGTCAAAATTAATGTTACCAATGCCTATTCTGGTTCCCTATCTTGGTCTAACTTCTTTTCTCGTATAACCCACGCCCATCCAGGTCGTGTCGTCTGGCTGGTATTTCACCTCATTATTGCTCTCATCTTACAAGAATTGGGAGTGTTCGACGTATTACTCTGGGTCTTGGGTTTTTATTCCAATGTGGCGATCGCTTGGGTCGGGGCATTGACCGCAGATTTAGTCATCAATAAGCCTTTAGGTCTAAGTCCTTCCTATATTGAATTCAAACGAGCGCACCTATATAATTTCAACCCCGTTGGCTTTGGCTCGATGGTAGTTGCTTCAGTTGTTTCGGTAATCGCTTTCTTTGGCTGGATGGGGCCAACTGCTCAAGCATTTTCCACCATAATTGCTTTGGGATTAGCATTTTTCCTCTCTCCTATTATTGCCATTATTACAAAAGGAAAATATTACATTGCCCGAAAAGATGAGCACTTTCATGACAATCCAGATGTGTCTGCTTTGACTAAATGTTCCATCTGCGAATTCGACTATGAACCTGAAGATATGGCTCACTGTCCAGTCTATGAAGGTTCTATTTGCTCCCTTTGCTGTAGCCTAGATGCCCAGTGTCATGATGCTTGTAAGGTAATGCCAGCAACTTAACAGTTAACACATTTTTCTACAGTCATGACTTTGTATTAGCGACTAGTAATGAAATAAATTAAAGAAAAGTAAATGCCAAAAACATTATTTGAAGTCGATCTCACCAAACCAATGAATGAGCAGGATCTGCCAGGACATAATCGCTGGCATCCAGATATTCCAGCGGTAGCTTCCGTCAACCCTGGAGATGTATTTCGGATTGAGTGCAAAGATTGGACTGACGGTCAGATTAAAAATAACGATAGTCCTGACGATATTAAGGATGTGGATTTAACTGTTGTCCATGTTTTAAGCGGGCCAATTTGGGTTAATGGGGCGCAACCAGGGGATATTTTGGTGGTTGATATACTTGATATTGGCGCACTACCCAATGACGAATGGGGCTTTACAGGAATTTTTGCCAAGGAAAATGGCGGGGGATTTCTAGTGGATCATTTTCCCCAAGCAAATAAAGCTATTTGGGAGTTTGAAGGTATCTACACCAAGTCTCGCCATATCCCTGGGGTAAGATTTCCAGGTATTCCCCATCCTGGTTTAATCGGGTGCGCCCCTTCAGCAGAATTATTGGCAACTTGGAACAATCGCGAAAAAACCCTCGTGGACAACAATCCTGAGCGGCGAACTTACGGTGCGGGGATCAATATGGATGGGATGCCTGTTCTGGCTGCTCTCCCCAATCCCCAGAATGCGATGTTGGGGACTTTGGCTACTTCAGAATTTGAGCGAGTGGCGGCGGAAGCTGCTCGTACAGTGCCACCTAGAGAACATGGCGGTAATTGCGATATTAAAAATCTTTCCAAAGGAACAAAGATTTACTTTCCCGTCTATGTTGAAGGGGCGAAGCTATCCATGGGGGATATTCACTTTTCTCAAGGGGACGGCGAGGTTTCTTTCTGTGGTGCGATCGAAATGGCAGGTTATCTTGACTTGCACGTCGATATTATCAAGGGTGGCATGGATAAATACGCCATGATTAATCCGATCTTTAAACCTGGCCCTGTGGAACCTCGATTTTCTGAATATTTGGTTTTTGAAGGTATTTCCGTAGACGAATTTAGCGGTGAACAATATTTTATGGACGTTCACATTGCCTATAGAAGAGCTTGTTTGAATGCCATTGAGTATCTGAAAAAATTTGGTTTTACAGGTGAACAGGCTTATCTTTTACTGAGTGCTGCACCAGTAGAAGGTAGGGTTAGCGGGATTGTCGATATTCCTAATGCTTGCTGCACAGTAGCTATTCCCACGGAAATTTTCGACCAGAATATTCTTCCTGTTTAGTTTTGTTTTAATTTATTTTTAGGGATGTAAATCCCTTACATCTCTAGACTTTGGACTTAATTACTATGCCTCTTTACGAATTTCGATGTGACGATTGTGGAATTTTTGAAGCCTTTAGGGCGATCGCCAAATACAACCAGCCCGCTAATTGCCCTACTTGCGAACAACCTGTAAAACGTATCTTTTCGCCTCCTTCAGCGATTTTATCTGGTTCCTTAAGACTCAAAAAAGAAAATTCAGAACCTCAATTAGTCCAGCGCGATCGCGAACTAAAACAGCCCAGGGTTAAAGATCATAGAGGCGGAAGACCTTGGATGATCGGTCATTAAAATTAAATTTTCAATCCAGATTACAGCTTAAGTTTCCCGTTCTTCAAGCAGATAATTCAGTTGCTGACGTTTGTGACAATAACCTTTAGTAGTACCAAATCTAGCCTGTTGTAGTTCGGCGCTTTCTGCTCGCCAAATTGCCAACTTTTTACACCACAATTGCCAAAGACTGGGGAATTTTACAGTTTCCTGGGAGATTGCTAGTAGCTCACTGGCTCTTTCTCCGATGAAAATTGAATCTGATTTGAGTAACTGTGGGTTTTGCAGTAATGACCAGGCTTGTTCTTTGATTTTTGCCTGGATGACAGCAGAATTAGATTTCGCACATTCTGGGCAAAGTTCTCCTTGCAGTAAACCGCGATCGCTATATAGCAAGTTAAGAATTCTCTGGACGGGGAAGATCTGATGGCAGGCGACACAATTTACCTGGTCAGGGAAAAATTTGGGTTTGCGTTCGATTTTAATTTTCATGATGACTTTTCACTCTCAACATAGTTACGGAGTGTTGGATGAAACTCTTTTAGTTTTAGCCTAACTGATAATTTTGATACTGTTTAGTGGCTTAAATCTTCACTAATCTTAAAAATTGTCTTCTTTGATACTGAAAAAATAGCCGTAGGGAATTCGATAGTATTAACGGTGGTTGCGAGCAAGCAAAAAAAAGCAAAGTAGAAAAAAATTCTACTTTGCACTATCAGCCTGCAAATATTCAGACAAGTCTTGTGATGCAGATTTAACGACCCATGCCGATGTAGCGAATACCAGCAGCTTGCACTGCTTCACGGTTTAAGAAATTACGTCCATCAATGATCAAAGGATTGTGCATTAATTTAGCAATTTTCTGCAAGTCTAGCTTGAGGAATTCTTTCCAGTCAGTTACTAAAACTAGAGCATCACACTTATCTGCCAGCATTTCCACGTTGGTTTCGATAATTACATTAGAAAGACCGTGACTTAAACCAGATTGAGAAACAATGGGGTCATAAGCTTTCACTCTTGCTCCCAGGCGATTGAGTTGTTCAATTAGATCTAGAGCGGGAGCATCTCTCATATCATCGGTATCAGGTTTAAAAGTCAAGCCTAATAGACCAACAGTTTTGCCTTTAAGGATTTTTAACTCATTTTGTAATTTTTCTAGAGCCAACAAGCGCTGACGTTGGTTGACGTTAATGGCAGCTTTTAATAGCTCAGAATCATAATTGTAGTCATCGGCAGTATGAACCAACGCCGAGACATCTTTAGGGAAACAACTTCCACCCCAGCCAATGCCTGCATCCAGGAATTTGCCACCGATACGAGAATCTAAACCAATTCCCTTCGCTACTTGAGTTACGTCAGCACCAACGCGATCGCAAATATTGGCTACTTCATTGATAAAACTGATTTTAGTTGCCAGGAACGAGTTGGCAGCATATTTAATCATCTCGGCTGAACTGAGATCTGTCACCACTACTGGCACTTTAGGCAAAGATTTATCTTCAGCAAATTCTCTGGTTACTAAAGGCAGATATAAATTCTGCATCATAGTAATCGCTTTTTCGCTGTTGCCACCTAAAACAATGCGATCGGGATTGAAGGTATCGTATACTGCCGAACCTTCTCGCAAAAACTCTGGGTTACTAATCACATCAAAGCTGGGTTCAATGGTGCTACCAGACTCCTTGTTCCCATCTAGCACAAGCATTCTCACCCAATCACCAGAACCAATCGGCACAGTAGATTTATTGACAATTACTTTATATTCGTCTTTCAAATGAGTTCCAATACCACGAGCTACCGCTTCAACATAGCGAGTATCACTTTCCCCTGTAGGCAAGGGAGGAGTTCCTACTGCAATATAGAGAATTTCTCCGTGAGCTACGCCTTTTGACAAGTCGGCAGTAAAAGTCAATTTGCCAGATGCAGCCGAAGACTTCATCAGTTCAGATAAACCAGGCTCATAAATAGGAGACTGTCCCGACTGCATCAACTTAACTTTTTCTTCGTTGTTATCAACACAAATAACATCGTGTCCAATGTGAGATAAACAAACCCCTGTAACTAAACCAACATACCCAGTACCAATGACGCAAACACGCATAAAACTATTTAACCTCTTATATTTTTTGCTGCTTTAGATTTAAACTTCCCGATCCACATCAAGAAAAAATTATACTTCTCGAACTCTGACTTTTAGACTATGACTCTGCTGCTTCCATGCGAGAGCGAAAATCTTCAATGGTCATTTTTAGCCCCTCTTGAAGATTGATGGTGGGTTCCCAACCTAGCAAGTTTTTGGCTTTGGTAATATCAGGCTGTCTCTGTTTAGGATCGTCTTGGGGAAGAGGCTTAAAGGTTAATTGTGCATCAGGATTAATCATCTTCTGAATGGCTTCAGCAAGCTGGAGAATTGTATATTCCCCTGGATTACCGATGTTAATCGGGCCCATATGGTCTCCATTCATCAAGCGCATCATGCCTTCAACTAAATCAGCTACATAGCAAAAGCTACGAGTTTGAGAACCATCGCCATAGACAGTCAATGGTGTACCTTGGAGAGCTTGAACAATAAAGTTACTAACTACGCGACCATCATTTTCAAACATTCTTGGGCCATAGGTATTGAAAATACGCATCACCCGAATATCAACATTGTTTTGTCGATGATAGTCGAAAGCTAAGGTTTCAGCGACCCTTTTGCCTTCGTCATAGCAGCTACGAATACCAATACAGTTGACGTTACCACGATATTCTTCGGGCTGAGGATGAACATCAGGATCTCCGTACACTTCGGACGTGGAAGCCAGCAAAAATCTCGCGTTAACTCGTTTTGCTAACCCCAGCATGTTCAAAGTACCCAACACGTTAGTCTTGATGGTTTTGACGGGATTGTACTGATAGTGAACCGGGGATGCTGGGCAAGCAAGGTGATAGATCTGATCGACTTCTAAACGAATTGGTTCGGTAATATCGTGACGAATCAACTCAAAATAAGGATTATCAAGCCAATGTCGAATGTTGCGCTTATGACCTGTGAAAAAGTTGTCCAGACAGATTACGTCATGACCTTGCTTCATTAAGCGATCAATGAGATGGGAGCCAATAAAACCAGCACCGCCAGTTACTAATATTCTCATTTCTAGATTTAACTTTAGATTATTTCAAGTATTTCAAGAACAATCTTAAACTAACCTTGCCTTATTTGCGATCTTTAGCTAAGTA
Organism: Cyanobacteriota bacterium; assembly: GCA_041165225.1. GTDB lineage: Bacteria > Cyanobacteriota > Cyanobacteriia > Cyanobacteriales > Xenococcaceae > Waterburya. The sequence goes on from JBEANW010000304.1 coordinate 6,651, forward strand.
AAAAGACTTAGCCTTGCAGGAAATTTATCTAAATAGTAGTTAATTTTCGGTAAATTTTCATAAATACTTATATTCAGTGCTTCTTTGTTGGGAAGGACGATGTAAATCAGCGATCGCCTGACGTAATGTGGCAACGGTCATATTAGTTCCTCCCTGCGCTCCTGCCATCGAAGTGATATGTTCTTCCATCAGAGTACCCCCCAGGTCATTACAACCACAGTTTAAAGCTTGTTTTGCTCCAGATAAACCAATTTTGACCCAGCTTGGTTGATGATTAACAATCCAGTTCCCCAGGAATATCCGTGCCACGGCGGTTAAATGCAAGACTTCCCCCAGCTCTGGTTGATCCCTCCCAACCCTCTGACGCATTGGTGCAGGAGCTTCTTGCCCCACGAAGGGGAGAATAATAAACTCCGTGATTTTGCCAAGATAATGATTAGCGATGGCCTTTTGTTGCAGCGATCGCAACTGAGCCAGATGTTCAATCTGTTCTTGGGTAGTTTCAATATGCCCTGATAGCATGGTGCTAGTGGTGTTGATCCCCAGGCGATGAGCCAAACCGATGATCTCTAGCCAGGTGGCGCTATTGATTTTTTCGGGACAAATAATCTTTCTGACGCGATCGTCTAATACCTCCGCTGCCGTCCCTGGCATGGAACCTAAGCCAGCTTCTTTAAGAGCTAACAGCACCTGTTCATAGCTAAGATCATCTTCTCGGGCAATAAACTGGATTTCTTGGGGAGAAAAAGCGTGAAGATGAAGTTGGGGAAAGTTCGTCTTAATTTCTTTGATTAAATTGAGGTAAAAAGCTAAGGATGATCCATCAACTTTGGCTTGGGGATTTAACCCCCCCTGCATACAAATTTCCGTCGCCCCAATTGCCACTGCTTCAGTCGCTTTAGCAATTATTTGAGAACTATCAAGCCAAAAAGCACCTACTTCCTCAGCATCCCGCCGAAAAGCACAAAAACTACAGTGTTGCTCACAGATATTCGTGAAATTAATATTGCGGTTAATCACATACGTGACAGTCTCCCCCACCTGTTGCTGACGAAGACGATCTGCGGTTTGGGCGATCGTTAATCTCACCGTTGAATCTTGTTGTTTGATTAGCTGAACCCCTTCCTCTACAGAGATATCCTGTCCCTGGCTAGCCCGTTCCAAAATATCAGCAACGACGTTCTTAGCTTGATAAACCACTTATTATTTGTTGTATTTTAATTTGCTTAAGCTTGATTACTTTTTCCAGTCTTGTGCTGCCTGCTGTAAAACATAAGCACTCACATTGGCTATTTCTTGAGGGCTTAATTTATCACCATATGCTGACATGATGCCTTTGCCCTTAGTTACAAGAGAGGCGATCGCTTCTTGGGTATCTAGCTTATTTTTCTGCAAAGCTTTAGACTTCAAGTTTTTACCCCGTCGTATAATATTGCCCCCATTTACATGACAGCCAGCACAGTTAGCTTCAAACACCACTGCACCATTATTTAAGTCGGAGGTCATAGTATCTGCGATCGCAGGACTATCGAAGGTAATAGAGATGGTAATTAGAGTGACCAGAAATGCAGCAATAATCTTGGGCAACATATAATTTTTGGAGTTCGGAGTTCTGAAGTCGGAGTTCGGAATAGCTAGTCGCTAATTAAAACTCACGGATGTTAGGTTTTCCATCGATGATTTCCCCTACCAAAATGATATCAGCAACCCCAACGAACAAACCGTTTTCTAATACACCTGGAAAGTTATTAATGGTTTTCTCCATTTCCGCAGGATCTTTGATGTGATCGAATTTGACATCAATCACCAAGTTGCCCTGATCTGTGACTACAGGGCCCGCTTTTCTTACTCCCATTCTCAATTCTGGCTTGCCACCGAGGGCTGCCAAACTACGCATTACAGGGGCAACCGCCATGGGAATTACTTCTACAGGTAATAAAAATGTGGAGCCTAGCTTGTCTACTAGCTTGCCATCATCCACGACGACAATAAATTCTTTGGCTAAACTATCTACTACCTTTTCTCTGGTATGAGCAGCACCGCCACCTTTAATCAGGTTTTTTTGCGGATCGACTTCATCTGCACCGTCGATCGCAATATCGATATGGTCGATCGCATCCAGGGTAACTAAGGGAATTTTGAATTCTTTGGCTAATACTTCTGCCTGGAATGAAGTAGGAACACCCAAAATATTTTTAAGTTCTCCTTTTGCCAAGCGATCGCCGATATACTCGATAGCATAGGCAGCGGTAGAACCTGAACCTAATCCCACAATCGAGTCTGACTTGACTCGCGCTGCGGCTGCTCTACCTACTTCTTGCTTCATCGTTGTGACAGGATCGCTCATGAATCTAATTTCCTTATCTAAAAGTATTAATTATTTAATCTGGTCTGGAGTTTATTTTCTCAGATCTTCGTCCCAAAACTTAGAAAATTCTGAGTTTGGAGGCACAAAAAATGCGGTGTCCAATCACCCATAGTTTCCTTTTGAGTCATGGTCACCGCTATTAATCGAGGTAAAAATCTGTTAGTTATTGGCGGCTGCTAACATTTCTTTCAGCTTGGCCAATTCATCTGCCCAACGGGGATCTGGCTGAATACTACCCTGTTGCTTTTGAGTAGTAGTAGTAGTAGCAGTAGTAGGTTTTTTGCCACTGCTGCGTTTATTGGCGGTTTTACGCTTGGGAGCATCAGTCTGGCTACTGCTATGACTACCATCTTCGGGTACTGCTTCCCCATCTTCGCTCTTAGAACGAGGCAAAGCTTTTTCGATTTTGATGGGGTTGTCCATAAAAGACTGACCGTTATATTTTTCAATAAACTGGTCAGCTAATTCATCGGTAGGGACGGTAACAAAAGCAAAACCACGACACTTCCCTGTCTTACGATCCTTGATTACCTTAGTTGAAACTTGTTCTCCTTCATCAGCAAACATAGCTGCTAAGGTATCCCGTTCAATTTCTTCTTTGGGTAAGTTACCCACGTACAAACGAATAGACATAAAACAATAATCTCCCAAGCTGGTTGAATTCCAAAAATGTGTGCAGAGCGAACGCTTTTTTAGTGACAATTAAGCCAATATATAAATTGATTATCTAAACTTATCCAAAAAGTTTTTTATCGATGGATTTTCTAGTACACAGATCAACTTTTTCTATTTACCAGACACCTCATTGAGACAGCCTTTAGTTTTAAAAGCCTTAAGTCAGCTTTGCTGACGCTGAAATGAGCTAGCTGTATAAACCAACTTTACTCTCAATCGTTCTCACAGTAGTTTATTCAAAGTCTAAGGCAAATCTTACCGCAAAACGAACATAAACTCTGATCGAAATTCATATCTGAAAGTAGAACCAGTGAATCGAAATTAAAAGTTGAATTTGATTTCAAGTTCCGCACTTTAACTAATTATTACAGAATGTTTAAGCCATTAGCCAGTTTATTTATGTTTCTTCTTCTAAATTTCTGCCTGGGGAAGGACTAAAACTCATCTCGATAGTTGACAATCAAATATAATGTTCTTTATAACTAAGTAAAATATTTGTCAAGCTAACGTAATAATAGCTTACATTGTAGCGAGGCAAATTAATCGCTAATCTCAAACTAAGGAGTATGATTTTATGTCAGATCCAATAAAACTTTCTTTAGAGCAAAAATTTAATATTCGCTCTTTCGAGACTCAGGTTAGAGCTATGAGTCACGAGCAGGCTCAAGAGTTTTTAGTCAAGCTTTACGAACAAATGATCGTGAAGGACAACATGTATCAAGATTTTATTCGTCATCAATGGGGAATTGATTCTCCCCCTAGTGCCTAGGAGTTGATTTTGTTAAGCCTCCCTCTCTTGCTAAGTTCCAGGAAAGTAGCTGGGGTTGCTGGGGTTGAAACTCAAGAAATAATCTTATCAAGCTTCTCAGATAAATCTAGAAATTCTCACTACTCTTCTTGCTTATTCCAAGGCTGTGGCTCTTCCGCTACTTTAAATTCTTGCTTCTTAATTGGTTTTGGCTTAGAGGGAATTAGTTTTAACTGTCGATAATGTGGTGGCTGCTCATTTTTCTCTCCGTGACGACGTTCAGAGGTTCTTTCTTCACTAGTGTTTTCTGTTACCACCTCGTAGAGAATTGCTTGCTTGTTGCTGGTGCTGCCTTTTCTGAGAACTCTACCCAGTCTTTGAATATATTCTCTAGTAGAACCTGTCCCTGAAAGAATGATGGCAATACGGGCATCGGGAACATCTACTCCTTCATTAAGGACATGAGAAGCCACCAGGGTTTTGTATTCCCCAGCTTTGAATCTAGTTAAAATATCATGACGCTCTTTAACTACGGTTTGATAGGTAATGGCGGGAATCAGAAACTGCTGAGAAATGCGATAGACGGTGGCATTGTCGTTGGTGAAAATTAAGATGCGTTCCGTTTGATGTTTTTGGATGAGGTCGATTAACACACGAAGTTTAGCGTCTGTGCCTAAAGCAATTTCCTTGGCTTCGCGGTGAGCCAACATTGCTTTTCTTCCTTGGGGCGATCGCGCACTAGCTTGGACAAATAACTGCCATCCTTCGAGACTACCTAAAGAAATATTTGACTCTCGGAGAAATTTACGGCGGATGGAGATCGCCTGTTCATATTTAAGTTGTTCTTGCTCAGATAATTTAACCCGCATCTGGACAATTTTATGTTCTGCTAAAGCTCCCCCCGCAAGTTCTTCGGGGGTTTTACGATAGATAATTTTGCCAATCAGGGTATCAAGATCTCGGTGCGTGCCATCACTGCGTTCGGGGGTAGCAGTTAATCCTAAACGATAGGGAGCGATCGCATATTCGGCAATCACTTTAAAAAAGTCGGTGGGTAAATGATGACATTCATCAAAAATTTGCAGGGCGTAACGATTCCCTAAAGTTTCGGCGTGGATGGCGGCACTGTTATAGGTGGCAATTAAAATGGGCGTGCGATCGCGGGAACCGCCTCCTAGTAGACCAACTTCTGTATTGGGGAAGGCAGATTCAATCTGAGCGTACCACTGGTGCATTAAGTCTAGGGTTGGCACTACGATCAAGGTGGTGCGAGGAGTCGCCTCCATCGCTAACTGAGCTAAATAGGTCTTTCCTGCTGCGGTCGGTAACACTACAACTCCTTTTCTGCCAGACTGCTTCCAAGCTTGTAATGCCTCCGCTTGATGGGGATATGGTTCAAATTGAGAGACGGACTTGAGTTCTAGGCTATAAAATTCTCTGGCTTCATCAACAATTTTTTTATCATCTGCCTGGAGAGCTTCTACTAGAGAACGATAATAAATCGCAGGAATGCGAAATTTCTCCACGCGATCGTCCCAGGTGGCATAGTCCAACCAAGCTCTACCCTGGGGTGGCGGATGTAATAGTAGGGTTCCGCGATCAAATTTTAGCTTAGGCGATCGAGGCATGACATGATTCACTGAATACTACAAGAAATCGAGAGGATCGGTAAAATCAAGAATAATGATAATTACTTTTAATAAAGTTACTAATTTCCTGCTTTGAGTCCTCAAATTACAATTCATTCTCGTCTATTATTGACTCTATACTCAAATAAATTACTAAAAAAGATTTGTGCAATAAGTTATTAACAAACAGACTATTGAGAGTTTTCTAGATAAGCGATCGCAACCTTCTCAATTCATTTTTCAGTGTTTTTATAGATTATTGCATAATACTTTCAGCAAGAGCTTATGAATTATGATTTCAACTAAAAGTTTTGGAGCTAACTTTTGACTTAAATGTTACATTTTTCTCTATAATAAATTGTGAGCAGAGGAAAACTAAGTATAAATAGCTATGAATAAGATTTTAGTAACTGGTGGCGCGGGCTACATAGGCTCTCATACGGTAAAAAAATTAGGAGAAGCAGGTTACGAAATTGTTGTTTATGACAACTTATCCACAGGATCATCAGAGGCTCTTCTATATGGTGAATTAGTTAAAGGGGAACTAAACGATCAAGAGCGTCTATCAAAAGTATTTGAGCA
>JBEANW010000305.1:0-2636 GCA_041165225.1 Cyanobacteriota bacterium
ATCGTCGATATTAATCAAACGCTCTATGGTTTGCCTCTAGAATTTATTCAAACCATGATTACCTTCTCCCCTGAAGATATTTACGAGATTGAAGGCAATCCCACCATTACCTTTGAGGAAAAACCCCTCTCCATTAGCCATCTTGGTCGGTTACTCCGATTACCTGCTGTTCCCGAAAATAAAGATCAGAATTATCTCTCCTGTATCGTGCTTCAAGTCGGTAGCGAGCTTTTTGGCGTAATTGTTGACGATTTAGTGGATCAGCAGGATGTAGTACTAAAACCCCAAAGTAAACTACTGAAGCGCGTTCCCAATATTACTGGCGCAACAATTTTGGGCAATGGCGTAGTTTGTATGATTCTTAATCCTGCGGATCTGCTCCATTCCCTGCGCCAAGGTAGCTGGCAAAATATCGTACCTGCTATCGAATCCGTCGTCACTAAAAATAGACTTCTGTTAGTAGAAGATTCCATCATTATCCGTACTCAAATGCAGCGTCTGTTGAAGGGGGCAGGTTATAACGTCACCGTTGCTGAAAATGGCTTACTCGGTTTACAGCAGATCCAAGCCCAAGACTTTGATATTGTCTTGTCGGATGTGGAAATGCCTGAGATGACTGGCTTAGAAATGACCGCTAAGATCCGTCAAAATCCTCAGTATGCTCACCTTCCCATTGTTTTAATTACCACTTTAGCTTCTTCCGAAGATAAACTCCGTGGTCAAGCAGCGGGGGCTAATGCCTATCTGACCAAAGGTGATTTCAATCAGCAACTGCTATTTAAAACTCTCGATCAATTAATTCACTCCCACCATTAAACAACTAAAAACCATGTCTAATTCTTCCAAAATCAAAGTTCTCCTGGTAGAAGACTCTACTGTTGCCATCAACATTTACGAAAAAATGCTCAACTCTTCTCGCCATATTGAAGTGGTGGGGAAAGCTAGCAACGGTGAAGAAGGGCTAGATTTAACCTTTAAACTTCAGCCTGACGTAATCTGTACTGATTTACAAATGCCTGAAATGGACGGCTTAGAATTCACCAAGCAAATCATGGCTCACTACCCTACACCGATTTTGGTATTAAGTAATACCGTGCAAAAAACTGATACAGACATCATCTATGAAGTGATGAAAGCGGGGGTAGTGGATGTGATGCCGAAACCCCAAACTGCTATGTGGGGTGATTCCAAGTCAATGCAGCAGGAATTAATTACTAAAATTCGAGTTTTAGCTACGAAAAAAGTCACCCCTATTCCTTTGAACTAGGTTCAAAAGCGTTTCTACCATCTATCACATTAAATTAACGGAAATATATTATTATGTCTAAGATTAAAGTATTACTAGTAGAAGATTCCGCAGTCGCAATTAATATCTATGAGAAGATGCTTAGTTCTTCTCGTCATATTGAAGTCATTGGGAAAGCTGCCAACGGAAAAGAAGGATTAGATTTGGTTTCCCAGCTTAATCCTGATGTAATTTGTACTGATTTACAGATGCCCCAAATGGATGGCTTGGAATTTACAAAACAAGTCATGGCTCATAACCCGACACCGATCCTAGTATTAAGTAATGCGGTACAGAAATCGGATGTGGATAATATCTATGAAGTAATGAAAGCAGGGGCTGTCGATGTCATGGCAAAACCCCAAACCGCCTTGGGAGGGAATACTGAATCGATGCAAAACGAACTAGAAGTAAAAATTCGAGTTTTGGCAACGAAGAAAGTTAAGGCAATTCCCCTGAAATAAAGGAGCAATGCTCCTAGCTCTAAGGATTGAGAATTAACTGACGTTACCTTTAGAGACTGCTTGTAAAAAGAAAGACGGTAAGCTCAGAGAAAGTTAAAGATGAACCGTTCAGCGATCGCTACTTATAAAGGCTCAATTAAGAAATTCTATCAGGCGATCGCCTGGAAGCTAGATATCCCAACGGCGGAAACCCACTACAACAAGAATAGTTACTCAAGAGTGAGGAGGAAAAATTTAATGGTTATGGGAAATAAGGGTTTGTATATTACAGACAGATAGGTATTCCATTAATTAAAACCAACTTGAAATTTATAGTAGGAGGAGGCTTCCGATGGATGAAAGTAATCGACCTTTACGAATCGCTCTTATTACTGTGGGAATTGCTTTTCTTCTTATTTATCCGTTGATAAAGATTTGGGCATCGGGCTGGGCATGGCAACCCAGTCAATCCGAAGACGAACAGATGATCAGCGGCATTTATGCAACTCTCGGTGTCTTTTTACTCTGGGCTTCTCGAAAGCCATTCGCACATCTGAGTTTGATTTGGTTTACTGTCTGGTCTAGTTTTGTCCACGGTCTGATTATGGCAGTACAAGCAGTAATAGACCCTGCCGAACATGGACACCTAATTGGAGACATTCCAGCATTGTTTTTAGTGGCAATTGTCCTTGGTGTCCTTACACCAAGGGAAGTCGGAGCGAATAGGCGTGATAATAAAGAAGTAATCACCTAGTCTCTTTTCAAGGAACTGCTGATTCGGGAAGAAAGTTCTATAATTTTGTTCGTCCATCTCAACCAAAATAAGCAACCAAGCTAGAGAAAGAGTTTCGGGAATCAGAGTGACTGCTCTCTCGGTACTTCTCAATAAATGAGCGATCTTTATAACT
>JBEANW010000306.1:0-4227 GCA_041165225.1 Cyanobacteriota bacterium
ACCGACGTAGATGCGGTTATTGGTACTTGTTACCCACTGGCAAAAGCGTTCCCAATTACCTTGGGTTTCGCGCTGTTGTAAAGTAGTTGTCATTGTGTTTATGATTGCGTTGTTTATGTATATAGGTGTTCTATTTCTAGAACGGGATGGGAAACGAGAAAAAGTAATTTGTTTTTTCATCCATATAATTACATTAACTAATATTAAGCAAAATGTCAAGTTGTGTAACAAAAAAAAGTTGATTAACTCAAGGTCGATGGATAGAGCAAGAAAATTCCCTCATCGTGGTGTCTGGGATCGCTAACTTTCGGTTTGCTTGAAGCTAGGGTTAGTTAACGGGTGTCTATTCTGAAATCTAGCTATTTACCTCTATAATTTTTAAGCAGGAGCAGATAAAAGCTACTGTTTAGAGTGATTGAGTAATATCGGCTGATGATTAATAGCTTCAGAATTTAGATGGCAAAAAAAATCTGGTCATTAGCTATTTTCCTGCTGGTAAGCTTTGTCATTACAACCAACTGGCATAAACTACCCTTGATCACTTCGAGCAATTCCTCTCAAAGTGCCGAACGTCCGATAGTGATTGGTTATAGTAATTGGGCTGGTTGGTGGCCCTGGGCGATCGCTGAATCTGAAGGTTTATTTGCTAAACATGGAGTCAATGTCGAGCTTCGATGGTATGACAACTACACCCAATCCATTGAAGATTTAGCAGCAGGATATATTGACGGCAACTGTCAGACTCTCAACGATACCATTAGTTTTGTCAGTGACACGGTTAAAGGAAAGGTTATCGTTTTGGTCAATGATAATTCGGCTGGGAATGACAAAATCATTGCTGCCCCTGGAATTCAAGGGGTTAAAGATTTAAAAGGTAAGCAGGTTGCTATTGAAGCAGGGGTTGTAGATGACTTTTTGCTGACTCTTGCCCTAGAACAAGAGGGTTTATCCCGCAGCGAGATAGAAATAATCGATTTAGAGACGGGAGCCGCAGTGGAAGCTTTTGCTGGAGGTCAAGCAGATGCCGTAGGTGCATTCCCTCCGTTTTGGCTCACTGCCTTGAAAAGAGCAGGAGCGACAGAAATAATTTCTTCCGCAGCTTTTCCTGGGGCTATTCCCGACTTATTGGTGGTTACAGAAGAACTAATTGAAGAGCATTCTGAACAGGTTCAAGGTCTAATTGATACTTGGTTTGATGTTTTAAAGTTTATGGCTAATCAACCTACCAAAGCCGATCAGATTATGGCACAGCGGGCAGGAGTTACTGATGAAGAGTTGCAGTTATTTAAAGCGGGAACCAAATTTTTTACCCTGGAAGACAATGTGGAAGCATTCAAAGTGGGAAATGACATGAAGTCAATGTTGTATGCTGCTAATAAAATTACTAATTACTTACAAAATAATCTTAAATCTATCGGACAAAAGCCTGACTTAGCAAAAATATTTAATTCAAGCTATATCGAATCTTATGTACTTCAGCAACCAGAGTAAGAAAAACACTCCTACTAAAAAAGAAAATAATATTTGTCCTAAATGTAGCTTTGATAATTATCATGCCGCTCTTTACTGTGAAATTTGCTTTTATCCTCTAAATGTGGTCAAGTATCCGTCCCAAAAACTTACTCCAGTAGTATCACAGCCTAAGATGGTGGAGGTCGAAACCCAAAATAATCTTCAGCAAGAACTGCAAAAACCCAGTGTGATCAGCGGGTTACTGGTGCTAAGTTTGGCGATCGCTTTATGGTTCAATTATTTCTTAGAGAGGCGACCAACATATATATCTGGTAATGGGAAAGACAAGATTGCTCTCTATGATTCCATGAGTCAGGTTAAAGATGTTCCTTCTGGTTTGTTTAGCTATGGTGGCGCACTTTATTTCGCCTCCTTAGTAACTCATGGGATGAATGAGACGATGCTACAGACTCATCCCGACTTCAATCTGAGATATACTAAGCCGACTAACCAAGACCAAAGTTATGCTCATGGCATCAAGATGCTGCTTGATGGAGAACTCAGTTTTGCTTTTAATGGTCGTCCCCTTAAGGATCAAGAATATGTTCAAGCAGAATTAAGGAATATCGAATTATTACAAGTACCCATTGCGATCGATGGTATTACTGTTTTTGGTAATCATGACCTGGAGGTGGGTAATTTAAGCCTGGATCAAGTCAAGGATATTTTTACAGGCAAAATTACCAATTGGCGACAACTGGGAGGAGCGGATTTACCCATCACTCCCGTTCTTTTAACCCCAGAAAATCTGGAGATTTTGGCGATCAATGACCTAACTCAAGTCTCCGCCAGCACTCAATATGTCTCTAATTACACCCTGACTCTCCGCAAAGTGATTGCTACCCCAGGTGCAATTTCTTTTACTTCAACCTCTTTGGTGCAAAATCAACAGGGGATTAAAGTATTTAATTTGGCAGCAGAACACTCCGCTGAATATATTGCACCAATGACAGGAAAACAACCTAATTTGGAGTTATTTGAAAATGGGACTTATCCTCTAACCCGTCGTTTATTTGTGGTCATTCGTCAGGATGGAACTCCTGATCAGCTTGCAGGAAAAGCCTATACCGAAATGCTACTCTCCCATCAAGGACAAGAAATAGTTGAAGATTCGGGATTTGTTCCCCTCTACAAAAAGAAAATATAAGCGACTCCTAACACTTAAGTAACTTAACGTCGTAAAACTCGAATTGGCGATCGCCAGTAATGATCGTTAAATCAAAGAATTGAGCTTGAGCAATTAAAATACGGTCAAAAGGGTCTTGATGATAAGTCGGCAGTGTTTCGACTACGAGGGTTTCCTCCAGATCAATGGGCAAAGATTTAAACTGATTGACCTTAATCTGCTTGAGCAAATCATCAGGAGACTCTAATTTACCCAGGGATTTTTTAATGGCAATTTCCCAAGTTGAAGCAGCAGAAACAAAAATCAAATTACTAGGATCAGTAATTACATTCTTGGCATTAAGGGATAGGTTGGCATCATTAGCTAGCCACCAAATTAGCGTATGAGTATCTAAGAGATATTGCACTAGTCGCCGTCGCCGATAAATCTTGCCAAGAGATCGGCTGGCAGTTCAGCATCAAAGTCATCCCTCATAGAGACTTTACCGAACCAAGCTCCTGGGGTTCTGGGCTGCTGCTGTTCTTGATATGGAATCAATCTGACCAAAGGTTTCCCTGCTTTAGCAATGATAATTTCTTCCCCTGCCAGGGCAGATTCAATTAGCTTGGACAATTGTGATTTAGCTTCGTGGATATTAGATATTTTCACAATCCTATTTTAATATTTTATTTGATAATATTAGCTAAGTTTAGCTAAACTAATTGTATCAATAATTCGGACAATTCTAGAAGCCAAGGAAATGATCAATAGCCCCCCAGCAGTAAATCAAGTTGTTAATATTCAAAAATTAGATCACTTTTTTGGCGAGGGCAAGCTAAAAAAACAAATTCTATTTGATATTGATTTAACCCTTAATTCTGGGGAAGTAATTATCCTCAAAGGCCCTTCAGGTTCAGGAAAAACAACTCTGTTAACCTTGATGGGAGGATTGCGATCGCCTCAGTCAGGAAGTCTGCAAGTATTTGGAGAAGAGTTGGTGGGAGCCAAGAAGAATAAGCTGGTGCAAACTAGAAAGAATATTGGCTATATTTTCCAATCTCATAACTTGCTAGCTTCTTTAACTGCCAAGCAAAACGTTCAGATGTCGTTAGAATTGCACCATCAGATTAAAGCCTCAGAAGTAGAACAAAGAGCGATCGCCTTATTAGAATCTGTGGGTTTGGGAGAACACATTAATTACCATCCCCGCAGCCTTTCTGGGGGACAAAAACAACGGGTAGCGATCGCCCGCGCGCTCGTCTCTCATCCGAAGATTGTCTTAGCCGATGAACCCACCGCCGCCTTGGATGGGAAAACTGGTCGGGATGTGGTGGAATTGATGCAGCAGCTAGCCAGGGAACAGGGCTGTACGATTTTGATTGTGACCCACGACAACCGTATTTTGGACGTAGCGGATCGCATTGTGGAATTGGAAGATGGCAGAATTATTCAAGACAGTAAACAGTAATCGATAACTAAGCTGGATGTTAGAAATACGCGGAGTCTGGATTGCCAATCGTCCTCATAGCAAAGTACTAGAGTCACGAGAACAAATAATTGAAGCTCTAGATTTTTTAAGCGCCTACGGCTTTAATCTGATCTTTCCTGTG
>JBEANW010000307.1:0-3099 GCA_041165225.1 Cyanobacteriota bacterium
TCTGTTTAAAAAGATTCTCAGCTTTGCTCCCATCTCGATTTCCTTGATTTGCCTGGTCTTTGACTTTAATTATCTTTACATACTTTAGTTTTTAAATCCCTCTCTACTTAATTCAATGAAAATATGATCGGGAATATCAAATTCTAGCGATCGCACTTGCAGAACTTCGATAAATATTTCTGAGTAAATTTCTGCCAAATACCTTTTAAAACTAGGATTACGCTTCAACAACCTATTTATTTGATTGCGGAAATTAGCGACCTCAGCGCACCAATGCCGATAATTCCTCTCCCGTTCCGACTCCCAATACTTTAATTTCAGGATATGCTCGATTAATCGCTGAAGATAACTTTCCAGCGATCTCTTTTCCGATTTGCCCATATCGTCTATTTCGTCAAGTAGGTTGTCCCAGTCCATATCGACAAAATCTCTTTCCTGAATCTTTTGCTTAATTTTCTCAATCCAAAGATTGAAATCTTGGTTATGTAGTTCTTTTATATTTGTTTTAGCCATACCAATAACAATTAATCTGCCATCATCATAATCATATCCAGAATCGTTTAAGCAATCGGCGTTCCTTATCAACGAGTAAATGAATTGGTGAACCAAAAAAGAGGCATTACTCCCTCGACTGCCTTGCGATTATCTAAGTTCTTCGGGAACAGTACCGATTTTTGGCTGAATTTACAAAATGCTTGGGAAATTTATTATGCTCAACAGCAGAAGCCGAACAACTGGAAAAAATCCAACCTTGGGCGATAGGTTAAAAACTACTGGTCAATTTTTTTGAAAGAGGAAATCTACTCTACATATAGAACTGCTTTTTTACCTAAAACATTAAGTGTTCGTTCCATAGTTGATAGTTTCGTAGCATGATGAGGATCAAGAATGCGTCTGACCTCCTTCTCGTCAACGTTAAGAGCATAAGCAAGCTGAACTTGATTCATCTTAGATTCAGACATTGCCATGACCAAAGCTGCTTTTAAGGCAGTTTGCATCGGTACTGTAACTAAGTATTCATTCTCTAAAAGTTCTGAGGGTTTTGGTATATTTAGACGGTCGTCAATTCTAGCTGCGATCGCCTCTTCAATGCAATCAAATGCTTCTTGAAGTGCAGATTCTATAGAATCGCCTTGAGTAATTGCCTCTGGTAAATCGCGAAAGGTTACTACGTATCCACCATCATCTAGATCTGGAGTTAAAGTAGCAGGAAAAGAAAAACGATTTTGAGTATTGCTGTTTTTAGATTTCATCTTCTCTAATTCCTAACTGTTTCAACATTGCCTTGAGAGTACCTGTTTTGAGCTCATCTTTAAGATTACGTACCATTGTAAATTTATCTCCGTAATAGAGAGTTACGTGGCTGCCTTTGCCCCGCTTACTGTCGATACGAGCTTCAAGACCATTAGCTTTTGCTAGTTTTTTAACTTTTTTGACAAACTCATTCCCTCTCATCATCCTATTGTAGGACATTAATGTCCGAAATAGTTGTGACCGAGAGAATATCAAGCAGCAGAAGCCGAACAACTGGAACAAATCCAACCTTGGGCGATAGGTTAAAAACTACTGGTCGATTTTTTTGAAAGAGGAAATTTATTCTATAGTCATTCTAAAATAGTAGTCAGTTCATCAGCAGGCAAGATGGCAATATCCTTGTGTCCTCTTCTAGTAATAAGAGCGATCGCCTTTTCAATACAATCAAATGGTTCTTGATAAGTTGGTTTAAAGTATTGAACCCAACACAAAGCTATGTTGCGTTGGGTTAGCGACAGCGTAACCCAACCTACGTTAAAATTACTGTAAATAATGGCACAATCTATATAAAGAGCCAATAGACTAGTATTAGGGTATTTATGGCTTACCTGTAGAAGGTTTGCATACAGTACCAGAAAAACAACTTGGGGCAAATTTTGTTTTAAATACGTCTGAAGTAACAACAAAAATATTATCTTGTAAATCAAACCCAGGTTTCGTATTATCAGCATGAACCCCAACTTCAAACCCAACGATCCGTTGATCCTCCCCTAAAACTTTGAATTTTTTTGTTTTGTTCGGATCTGTCGCACTTAATGAGGCTACATAAGCGTCAATCTCAGCTTGAGAACTTGGAATTTTAAAGCTTGTTGTTCGAACTTCAAGATCGGCGGTTGCACTTACAGGAATTGCCCAACCTTTACCATATAAAAATCTCCCTAAAGTTTGTTGTCCTAAGTCATTAGTGCCATAGTTTTGAATCGTACTACCATTTTTAAAAAATTGAACAGTTTCATTAGAATCACCTTTAACTCGTGGCTTATCAGGTGTGGGACAACTTCCTGTGCCAAGACTGGCATCGCACACACCGTTAAATGTTGTAGGATTACCAAAGTTTATAGTGTGATCTACAGAAGCAGAACTGCTATTACATTCCGTTGCAACGCTTACACCTGTGGGAAGTACAGGATTAGAAGTAAGTTTTAGTGGTAGATTAGATTTTATTTCAATTGGTTGGGGTTGTTGTTGGGGACCGCCTGGAACCTGAGTCCAACTAACTTTATTAGGATCTGTATCAGGAGTTGCAGAGTTACTAAAATCAGTTCGCATATCCCAGGACTTACCATCCTTACATTTATAGTCACCCCCTAAGCCTTCAACACTCCAGTAAAGAGATGTATTGTCATCTATTTTATTTGCCAGAGTTTCTCTAGCTCTTGCGACAACTTGAGTATCGTTGGTCTGGCTATCATTGACAGTACTGACAGCAGTTTTGGTTTGTCCTGTGAGAAATAACTGCGCTGTGTTAGCACCAGTAATACAAGCGTAGAAACCTGTGGGATTAGCTGGTGCAACCGTTCCCGTAGCACAGGGCGAAGATACTACTGCTAACGTACCATCAGCTTTCTTAAGACCAATACCATCAATTAACGCCTCTTCGCTCCAAGCAACGGTAGAATCATACTTTCTAGTTGTTGCATCAAAAGGATAGTTGCCTTGTGCATCTAATGGAGGTCCCCATCTATATAAAACTTGAGGTCCTTTCCAATTTCCTAGACCTGTTGATTTGAGATAATAGACTATTCTTCCTCGAACGCCAGCATTTGCACTCGAACTTATTTCTGG
>JBEANW010000308.1:0-4555 GCA_041165225.1 Cyanobacteriota bacterium
ATTGCCCCATACCATCACGAATTACCTTCCCGCCACCAAACTTAACCTCGTCGCCATAGGTAGTGTAGTCCCGTTCCACTTCGATCAATAATTCCGTATCTGCCAAACGCACGCGATCGCCTACTGTGGGGCCAAAAGTATCGGCATAGGCTCGTCGATCCATAAAATAACTCATAGTTTTTAGTTCACTAGATAGGCTTTAGCCACCTGGGGTTTACCCCAGATCACGGTTTCTTGTTTATAGATCACCATGCCAGGTTTAGCGCCTTTGGGTTTATAAACGTGTTTGGGTTCAGTATAAATGACTGGAACCTGTTCGCTCTCCCTCGCTTGACTATAGTAAGCTGCTAAATCTGCCGTAAACTGAAGATCTTGTTCGCTCGCCACTCCCCCAGGAGGGAGGCGTAATAACACGTGGCTACCTGGTATCTCCTGGGTATGAAACCAGAGGTCGTATTCCACCGCTGTACGGAAGGAGAGAATATCATTCTGACGGTTATTCCTGCCGATCCAGATTTCACAGCCTGAAGGGGCAGTCAAGCGATAGGGTTGAGAGTCTCGATCTACTTGGCGATCGCTTGACTGGCGTTCCGCAATGAGATATTCCTGTTGCACTAGTTCTTCTTTAATTTCCACTAAAGCCTGTAAATCTTCGGCACTTCCTGTATTTTCACTTCGTAGCTGATTCAAAGCCGTCTGTACCTGGGATAAATAGTCGATTTCACCATCGACAGCGGTTAATAAGGGCATAACTGCATCCTTAGCACGTTTGAGCTTCTGGCTCTGTTTATAGACATATTGAGCATTTTGGGCAGGATTCTTTTCAGGATTAAGCTTAATTGTCACTGGTTCTCCCGTCTCAAAGTCATTGAGGGTAATGGACTGCATCCCTGGCTTTAATTGATGGAGGTGAGCCATCAACAAGTCTCCCTGGTAACGATAACTCTCGGCATCTGCTGACTGGGCTAAACGCTGACGGAAAATATTAGCTTTGACCTGGAGCTTTTTGAGTAAATTGATTAGCTTTTGGTTTAGCTGGTGGTGTAATTGCTGAAACTGTTGGCGGTTGACTTCCTGGGTGTAGTAATGATTGAGCAGAGTTTGCACTTCTCCTACTGACTCAATTTTATTCCAGCCTAAAACTGTATAGCCATCCTGTAGCCAGCCTGGGGAGAACTGCTGCTGTTCGATCGCCTGTAGCCATTGTTGCCAATAGTTAAATAATCCCTGCCAATGTACTGTTTCCAGGGTGTCGGTGTGCTGCTGGGGAGATAAACCAGCGGCGATCGCCATTTCGGTGGCAACCCTGGGACTCAATCCCCGATAGGATTTCAGTAACTGACTTTTAAGCTGACCAGGAACTAGACTAACTCTTGACTGCCAACGGACAAAAGATTCTTCTAACTTAGGAGTTGTACCAGTCAGACAGGGGGGAACTTCGTAATACTGTCCCGTTTGGATCGGACGCACACTAGACTGAGTAGCACTAATTTGTCTGGCGGGGGTGATAATCTGCTGGGAACCATCGGTCAAAATGACGTTACTGTACTTGCCCATAATCTCAACATACAAGTGCCAGAGGGGTGATTCCCCTGGGCGTTCGGCAAACTGGAGATCGATGACTCGTTCCCAAGGCGCGATCGCTTTAATCCCTGTGAGAGCTAAACCCTTAAGTTGATGACGTAGCTGATCGCTAAAGGTAAAGGTGTCTTTAATGCGGGGGGGTGGATCCCCAAGATTAATGCGGGCTGCTTCAGGATGCCAGCAAATTGTGAGCCAGGGCTTGGCTTTGAGGGTGCGGAGGGCTAGAGAAATAGTAAAGCGATCGCGCTGATAAACCTGTTCGATCCGAGCAGGAATCCAATCTCGATTAAGTTCGGTACAACTCGCGATCAGAGTGGTGTAGTCAACTGGTTGCATAATGGTAAAAAGACGGAAGTTCCTGGTTCGAGAATTAACAAGAATTAAATTATGGTGATTTTAGTTCTGGAAATTGATGTCAAAAGCGAAAATTTCCTTAAATAGCGTCGTTTATGTCGCTTTTTTCTTGTAAATCAGATGGGAAAATTATAGTATTAAAATTATATTTACTAAATTTTCTAAAATTTAAACCTAAAATTCAAAATTTAGCGGAAAGCAATCTTAGAATTCGCGAATGAATAACTATGGATATTCAATTAATTAATATTGGTTTTGGTAATATCGTTTCAGCTAATCGAATTATTGCCATTGTTAGCCCAGAATCCGCGCCGATTAAAAGGATTATTACGGAAGCTCGGGAAAAAAGCTTGTTGATCGATGCCACCTATGGTCGTCGTACCCGTGCCGTAATTATCACTGACTCTTCTCATGTAGTACTTTCCGCAATTCAGCCCGAAACTGTGGCTCACCGCTTTGTAGGCAGTAAAGACAGCAAAGAATCATAACCCAACCAGATTATCACTAATGTCAGTCCAACAGCCAGGTAAACTTATTGTCATTACTGGGCCGAGTGGAGTAGGGAAAGGCACTTTAGTTAGCCTCCTCCTAGAACGTCATCCCCAACTACGTCTTTCCATATCCGCTACCACCAGAGAACCTCGTCCAGGAGAAATAGACGGAAAAGCGTATTGCTTTTTAAATCAGAAAGACTTTGAAACTGCTATTCTCAATCACGAGCTTTTAGAGTGGGCAGAATATGCGGGGAACTATTACGGCACCCCCAAGGCGCAGGTAGTCGAGCAAATCCAGCAGGGTAATTATATTTTATTGGAGATTGAGCTAGTCGGGGCAAGGGCGATCGCCAATATTTTTCCTCAAGCAACCCGCATTTTTATCTTACCCCCTTCCATTGAAGAGTTGGAAGCTAGGATTAGAGCCAGAGGCAGCAATTCTGAAGAGTCGATCAACCGTCGATTAGCCATCGCTCGACAAGAAATAGCGGCTCAGGATGAGTTTGACTTTACCATTGTCAATGATGATTTAGAACAGGCGATCGCTAAACTGGAAAGTGCTATTTTCTCCTAGCAACTAGAGTTGGGTTTCACGCTTGGTTCTACTCAACCTACTAGCATGTTTAAGCTAAAATACTGGGTTCATTTGAGTAGCGTGGGCATTGCCCACACTACCGATTTTGATTATTTCAACTTTTCCCAATCTTCACAAATCAATGAGTGCGTAACATCACTAATTAACCAGACTGTTGAGATGTCCATATCCAGCGGATATGCCCCCTTCATTCATGTCACCAAGTTTAGTACGAACGAGATAGCCTGCTGCTTGATTGGTTAAAATGCGATCGCCACGAGCAATTAAGACACCATATTGACCAATTTCATGGACAACTTCTCCTTGCCAAAGTTTCCCTTCCCGTAGACCCCAGCCAAAGGATTTCGGCGGATACAGTCGCTCCATCAGGATATATGCGTTACCCTCCTCGGCTTGCAGATTTATTAGACATTGACGTAACTCTTCACCATATAAATTGAAACCACCACCTTCCCGCTGCGGTTTCAGGACAAATTTCTCTGGGGATGCAATCGCAGCTTCCTTGGCTAACATGCCTTTCCCCTCGAATTCAATGGCAACCTCCAGGGGATAAATTTGGGCAAAGGCACTCCTCACTATCGGCATGTTCTGCTCATCAAGAAAAAGCTTTAACAGTTGGGGATTTGTCAATACTTGTTGAATTTTCTTAGTTCCTGCTAAATGGGTTGCTAGATCTGGTACAGAAACCGTTGTTGAACGAGCAATTAACTGGCGACCTTGACGGGCAATAGTACTTTCCAGTTCATCAGGACGATAACCCGCCCGAAAATACGTAATTGCAGCGATATCGCCGTTTAATACTAGATGTCCTTGATGCAATGTCCCCTGTTCGCCAATGGCTTCGAGGCTGGTGCGGATAACTTTTATACCCCGTGCAATCAGGGCAATTTCTAACAACCGCTGATCAAAAATATTCCGTTCATTTGGCTGAACCACAAACAGCACGCAAGCCTTCGAGAGATTATATTCTCCCATCACCGTCACGAAAGCATCCGCTACTGTAGCGATCGCCTGGTTCGGTAATAGTTTCCAGCTTTGGTTGGTGATATTTCCCCAGATTTGATGAAATTCCGTGATTTTTTGGGAAAGACCAAGATAGCTGGTGGCAATAGTGTTAAATTCCACCTGGCGTAGACCATCTGCCTGGGGAGTCAGGAAGTAATCACTGCGGGTAATCGAAAATCGTAAGCTGTCCTGGGGACGTTGTGCTTCCAAGGCTAAAGATAATAAAAACCCCGTATACTCATCACTAGCAGCAGTAGCTTGAAGCTGTTCTACTAGGAATTCTAGATTATTGGCTACCCGATGAATCAAGAGGGCGAGAGGTTGAGCCAGAGACTCTAATTGATTAATCACTGGGGCGGTGATCTGCGCGGGGGAAAGCATTAATGGGCAATGGGTTAAATCACCCTGCTCGGTACGTTGCAGTAAGGCACTAGTCAGAGCAAGATCCACTGCCCTGGAAATATCTGCTTCAGTCAAGTCTGCTTCAGGGTAATGTTTCATGAGTTCGGAGTTCGGAGTTCGG
>JBEANW010000309.1:0-9218 GCA_041165225.1 Cyanobacteriota bacterium
ACTGAGTTTGCTTTATGTAATTGGGTTAGCGTTTCTTCTTCTAACTTATTCAGTTTTATTCTTAGCGGTGCGGGTATTTATTTTCATTACTCTGCTTTTCTATCTTATATTTAATTGCAACTACCTACTTAGAACCTTTAGCAGAGAAATGGAATCTGAAAGAAGATATCTCTCATTTAATATCGCCTTTACTTGAGTATCAGACTCGTCACTATACTCACTCTCACGTGTAGTCTATTCGACAATTACAGTAAAACCGATCTAATAAATAAGGTCGGTTTTCGCTTTTTAGGGGTTATGAGAGGCGTTGCTGAAAAGCAATGATAATATTCATAATTAGGACTACCTAAACGCTAATGGCAACGCTCCATTCAATGATTACCTAGGAACTCTCAAAGATATAAAAGCTCGCGCCATAGTTCGGACAAGGTTCAACCTCATTAGGCTTGAAAACTTTGGCGATTGTAAATCTGTTGGAGAAGGAGTTCAGGAGCTACGAATTGAATTTGGTGCTGGCTATCGAGTTTTTTTGCTAACAACAAGAAAAGTGATTAGTTTGATAAAGCGATCGCTGTAATGCTTCATTGAAAGGCGAGTTTTAACTTGAAACTGAATTAAGAACTTAAGAAGAAATTTGATAGTTTCGGCAATATTGGATAAATCTCTGAGCTAGCGACTGGTTACTACCCCAATGAAGATGCAAATAAGAAGCGTGAACCTGTTTGATATTCCAACCTTCTGGGGAGGACAGACTTGATTGATGAAAACCCTGCAATTGCCATTGAGGGGTGGAGGAATTAATCATTAATTGAGAGCGATGAAACTCATGTCCTATAGTGGCTTGTTTCGCTTTAACGATCAAACTATCTTGTAAAGCGATCGCCTGACGATAGCCCAAAGTCAATTTTGCCTCCATCGTCACGGTACTGGGGATAATTCCCACCATCGACCATGATTGCTGTTCTAAATCAATTAATTGTTCGCAGAGATACATTAAGCCTCCGCATTCAGCGTAAGTAGGGAGATCCCCCTCAATAACCTGTTTAAGCTGCTGTAAGACTCTTTGGTTGGCTGCTAGCTGTTGGGCAAAAACTTCAGGAAAACCACCACCAAAATATAATCCTTGAATGTCATCGGGAATACAATCATCTTGCAGCGGACTCCAAAATACTAACTCTGCTCCCCATTGAGTCAACAGATCTAAATTATCCTGATAGTAAAAATTAAATGCTTGATCCCTGGCAACGGCAATTCTCACCCTAGAAACTGGTAGTGGCTCAATAGTTTGCCCTTGGGAGGAACCAGGTATTACTGCCTTGCTAACTGATGTTTGACGGAGCGTCGTACAAGCACCGCCCTTCGAGGGCGGTGTCAGCCCCTCACGAATCAGGGGTAATAACCTGTCCCAATCAAAGGAAGTCTTAGCTAAATCAGCTAGTTGTGAAAAAATATGACTAATACCCGCCAGTTCACCAGAGGGAACTAAACCCAGATGGCGATCAGGAATAGTCACCGCCGTATTCCTGCGCAAGACTCCTAAGATTGGCAGATTAATACTTTTTAAGGCCATTGTTAACAATTCTAAATGGCGATCGCTCGCCACCTGATTAAGGATCACCCCCACAATATTTACCCTCGGATCTAAGTTAGCGTAACCATAAGCGATCGCAGCGATGGAAGTCGAGAGGCTAGAACAATCTAACACCAGTAAGACGGGCAAATTTAAAATCCTGGCGATATGAGCCGTGCTGCCATAATCATTGAGAGATTCTGGTGATTCGGGGTGGTATATACCATCAAACAATCCCATCACCCCTTCCACCACAACCCATTCAGCAGTTTGGGTATGAAGCTGAAAACAATCCTCCACATACTTAGGGGAAGTTAATACTGGGTCTAAATTGCGACAAGGTAGACCTGTGACGGCAGTGTGAAACATCGGGTCAATATAATCTGGCCCTACCTTGAAAGATTGAACTCCCTTACTTGCTGCTGCCAAATAAGCCAGTATCCCTAGAGTGACGGTTGTTTTGCCCACCCCAGAGCGATCGCCTGCAATGATTAAACCCATTTCATCTCAATTTTTATAGAACTATAGACTTAAATTTTATTGAGAGTTTTGGGAACTATAAAACAAGCACGGAAAAACCTTCTATTTCGGAGATCTTTAATCCTTTTTTATTACTTTTGCTTATTTCCTCAAAAACTTTTAGCAATATTATGAATAATAACCCTCAGAGTCCGTTACAGGTTCTCATGGCACAATCCAAAACAACATGGTCTGGTTGTATTGAGATCGAAGAGCCGAAAGATCCTGCCATTAGTTGGAATGTTTATCTGCTGCAAGGAAAAATACAATATATAACTACTAATCTAGGGCAACAAGAGCGATTAGAGTATCTGTGGCAGAAATTTAAGTTAGGTTCAGATTGCCTTCAAATTGATCAAGAGCAGGAAGGCTCTGAATATGCACAATTATGTCAAGCTTTGTCGAGCCAGCAGCCAACGGAAGCAGACGTTAAAAAACAATTATTTCGATTTTGCCGCGAGGGACTAGTTAATATCCTCAGCATTGAGAAAACTAATATCGAGTTAATTCCCACCAGAAGAATTAATAAATCAGTTGTTGGCTTCAGCTTTGAGCAACTAGGAGAAAAATTAGAAGATCAGGTTAAGATTAGCAAGTATATTCGAGGCTATATCCCTTCTCCTTTTAATCGTCTCTATTTAGAACAAAAAAATGCCCTCAAGTTCTATCAAATTTGGAAGCCTAAATATACTACCCCAGAACTAGCAGAGGTCGCCCAGAGGCATAAACTTTCGGTATTTGTCAGTCTATTTGTCGCCAAAAATAGTTTTTATCAAATTGCCACCAAAACCAATGCCGATCTAAACTTTTTGGCAAAACATCTCCAGCAGTCTGTGGTGGAAAAACTAATTGATCTATTACCCTTCAAAGAACTAACCGCCGAAGAGTTACAGCTTAAACAGCAGCTTCAAGAGCAAAATTCACCAACTCCACAGAATATAGGAGGGGGCAAGACTGCTAATGGCGAGGGAGCATTGACCTTGGTTGCTTGTATTGATGATAGTAAGGCAGTGCAGAAGCAGGTAAAAATGACCTTAGAAGCGGGAGGCTATCAAGTCCTCAGTATTCTTGATCCAACTTTAGCCCTGAAACAATTATCTCAACAACAACCTGCGGTAATTTTCCTGGATATCAATATGCCGAATATGAATGGTTACGATCTTTGTAGTCTCTTGAGAAAATCTGAGAGATTCAAGGACATTCCCATTGTGATGTTGACAGGTAGAGATGGCATGATTGATCGGGTGCGAGCCAAAATAGTTGGGGCAACGGACTATCTAACTAAACCTTGCGATCCCAACAAGCTAATTACCTTAACCAAGGTGTTAGAAAAGTCGGCGATTGCTGCCAGTTAAACTTCGGTTAGAGGCGCAAAACGATCAGTTACGGATCAGTAACTGTCGCAGTGGTGGTAGTTTTAGCCGATTTTTGGGAATGCTAGTACCAACCAGATGATTGATAGAAAAATAATTGAATACAGTAGTTAATTATTATGAAAACTATACTTATTGTTGAAGATACCCATGCAGAAAGACAAATGAGTTCTGCTTTATTGACCCATGCTGGTTTTCAAGTTGCGGTAACGGAGAGTGCAGAAACAGCTTGGATCTGGCTCAATGCAAATCCTAAGCCCAATCTAATCTTATTAGACATTGTGATGCCTGGAGAAAGCGGATTAGATCTCTGTCGCAAAATTAGAGAACATGACGACTGGAAAGAGATTCCAATTTTGTTCTGTAGTTCTAAAGCAGAAGAATTTGACCGTTTTTGGGCAATCCGTCAAGGTGGGAATGAATATATTACCAAACCTTATGTTCCCCAAAATTTGGTAGATAAAGTCCAGGAGTTTGCCAACTAAAAGATAATTCTGCGTAATTGCTGCTCAAAATGTTTTTTATGGTTGGAATCAATAATCACATCCCTGGCATCCTTATCTAGATTTAGATTTTCAGATTTTTAGTTAGATTTTTCGACTCTATAGTTATGAATCAGGAATACTTTACCGTTGAAATTGCTTCAAAAGTTACCTTGGGATTACTTTTGAAGGATATGGACACCCTCGCTCAATTGGACACCCAAAATATTTGCACGGTACCAGGAGTAGAAGACTTTTGGTATGGCGTAGTCAATTTTAGAGGTTCATTACTCTGGATCTTAGATAGCGATCGCTTTTTCAATTTAGAGCTTCCTCGTCATAAACTCCCCCAAAAACTAACGACGTTAGTTGTCAAAAATCAGCAGTCAGGCAGTGAAAAACAAGTAGCGATCGTGATCCAACAGTTAAAAGGCATTGTGGCAATTGAGCCATCTTGTTGTCAACCTGTAGGAGATGACGTTTCCCCTCAGCTACGTCAGTGCTGTTCTACTGTCGCCCAGATCGAAATTGAAGCGGAATCCCCAGCCTCCCAGACGATTTATCTGCTGGATGGATCGGCTCTGCTGCAACAATTGCACCAACAATCAATGTTGGTATCAACCTAAATTGCATTGCATATATTGAACTATTAACTATCTATTAACTCTATCTATTAACTATCAGGAATCAAATCTATGTCTGACAACAGTGGTGATATTGTAATTAAAATCGTTGAGGCGAATGCCTTAGAAAGTGCAGGAAAAGTAACAGAAGCGATCGCTTTATATCGAGAAATCTCTGAGTTAGATCCTTCAGGAAATTATGGTAATGTTGCCAGAGAAGCACTCAATAAATTACAGAAATCCGATGATCAGAGCCAAAAAGAAGCCATTAAAGTAACTTCATCGGCTTCTTTTTGGCAGAAATTAAGTCTTAAAGTTAAAACTACCGCGATCGCAATTTGCCTGACTACTATTCCAGTCGTCGGTATTAGTTCGGTTGCTTATTACTTTGCCAATAAATCTCTGACTGGAGCCACAATTAAAACCGAGCAAGCTTTAACTTCCCAGATGGCAGATAAACTCAATCGTTTTATGTTTGAGCGTTATGGTGACGTTCAAGTATTGGCGAAACTACCAGTATTTACCAAAGCT
Source organism: Cyanobacteriota bacterium (assembly GCA_041165225.1). Lineage (GTDB taxonomy): Bacteria > Cyanobacteriota > Cyanobacteriia > Cyanobacteriales > Xenococcaceae > Waterburya. The sequence goes on from JBEANW010000309.1 coordinate 5,099, forward strand.
GGCAGTTCGGTCGCAGAAAAAGCCACGATTCTGGACTATTATGTCGCTACTTACGGGGTGTACTCTAACATTGCAGCCTTTGATGTTAAAGGGAATGTGTTGTTTCAGTCGAAAGGCAAATCACTGAAAAACCATCTAAATCAAAGTTATTTCCAGCAGGCACTGAAAACAGGAGAAGCGGTGATTAGTTCGCCCGAAGTTGACCAATCTAGCGGAAAAATGGTGATTCATTTCGTCGCACCCATAAAAGCTAATGGAGCAACTGTTGGTGTGATGCAAACCCAAATGCCTGTAGAATACCTGGAAAACGTCTTGAAAGGCTTCGATGCCGATAATCATGAATATCACATCGCCGATGCTTCGGGCAAAATGTTCATCGCTTTAGAAAAAGAGCAAGTTGGGAAAATAACTGGAGAAGACTTTACCAATTTAGGAGCTTCTCTACAAGCAAAAAAAATAGCTAGTGTTTTTAGTATCAACAAAACCGATAATGCACAAAAATTAGTTACTTATGCCCCGTTTGAAAAACTTGAAGGTTTAGCCGAACTTGAGTGGAGTGCCATTCTGGGTATTGATGAAGATGTGGTATTCGCTTCAGCCGATCAATTGCGATTGATCTTTGTTTTGGGAACTGGATTCACCATTATTCTAGTATCGATCGCAGCTGTTGCTTTAACAGATCGACTTTTGCGTCCCATTATCAATTCGGCTCAAACTGTAGCCAAGTTGGGAGAAGGCGATTTAACCGCCCGTATAGAAGTTAAAGGACAAGACGAACTAGCCGTTTTGGGTTCTAACATCAATAAAATGGCGGGGCAAATTCAGGATCTATTGCACATCCAAGAAGCTGATGCCAAGCAACAGCGGAAAGAAAAAGAGATGCTGCAACAAGGGGTAATGAGTCTGTTGTTAGATGTAGAAGGAGCGAAGAAAGGAGACTTAACGGTTAAAGCTCAGATGACTGATGGGGCAGTGGGTTCCATTGCCGATGCCTTTAACTCCACCATGACCAAACTCAGAGAACTGCTCCAAGAGGTACAAGCGGTTTCGGTGGAAGTTGGTCAATTATCCTTGGCAGGGGAAGGCTCGGTACGTCAGCTTTCGGAATCTGCTCTCAAACAGACGGAAGAAATCGACCAAGCATTGAGCAGTATGGATGAAATTAATCAATCCGTAGCTACCATCGCTAACTATGCCCAGGAAGCAGCTAAAATTGCCCGTAGTGGTTCGATTCAAGCCAAAGAAGGAGATTTGGCAATGGATGCTACCGTTAGCAGTATTGAAAAAATTCGTGGCACCGTCGCTAACACCTCCAAAAAGGTAAAACAACTGGCAGAATCTTCCCAGGAAATTGCTCAAATTGTGGAAATTATCTCTGGTATTTCCGAAAAAACCAACTTACTCGCCTTTAACGCTTCCGTTGAGGCAGCCAGAGCAGGGGAACATGGTGAAGGATTCAGAATTGTAGCGGAAGAAGTCCGTCGTCTGGCGGATCGAATTACCGAAGCGACTAAAGATATTCAACAGTTGGTGAACACAATTCAACAGGACACCACTTTGGTGCTGCAAGGGATGGAAACCAGCACTTCTGAGGTGGTTAATGGTAGTGAACTAGTTCATATGACCAAAATCAACCTGCGTAGCTTGGCAGATACCAGTAAACAAATTGATGAATATCTGAAATATATCTCCACCAGTACTACTGACCAAACTAACACTTCTTTGGTGGTCAACCAGAAGATTAGCGGTATTGCCACCGCCTCTAAGATCAATTCGACGGAAGCCCAAAACGTAGTGCAGTCTCTGCAAACCTTGGTGTCGGAAGCGGTCAATCTGCAATCTTCGATCGCCCAGTTTAAACTCGAAAAATAGCAGCCCAATCGCAGCGAGTACGATTACTTTGCCAAAGTAATTAGTTACCCAACTTAAGTAATAATTTATTGAAGAAATCTGATTAAAAATGAGTTCTCAGTTAGACCCCGCAATCCTCGCTGCCATTACCGCCGAAGCCCGCCAGTGTTTTTTAGATGAAGATGCCCCTGAGTATCTTGATATGTTAAGGACAGGTATTCAAGACCGCAATAATCCAGACTTTAATGGTTTGTTACGGGCGGCTCACTCCCTGAAGGGGGGTGCAGGGTTGGCCTGCTTAACCAGTTTGCAACAGCTATCCCACAAGCTGGAAGATGTTTTAGTGGGATTGCAACAATCCCAGATTGCTGAAATTGAGCTTGCTTGGGCTTTGGTCGAAAACAGTATTGATGAGATTGGCTTTGTGGTGAGTCAGGCTCACACTAGAGATGAGGTGATCGCTAATCCCGAATTACTTATTGCCCTGGAATCTTTGGTGGCGGGCAATGAAAATTTTGACCCCGCCGAATCTGGGGGACAGGAGGCTAATGGCAATAATCATGATTTTATTCGTCATACCTTAACGGAAGAATTAGCCAGCAGTTTTGAGGCGATCGATGAATTGGAGTTAGACACTGAACCAGAGTTGCTGGAGCAATTTTTAGCAGCTTTTGCCGATGAATGTGGTTTTTTGGCAGAAACTTTAGATCTTCCCTGGTTAGGGGAAGCCGTTGCCCCTATTGGGGAGGCGATCAAGTCAGACGCGAGTTCGGCTTTATTGCTTACCAAAGAAATTATTGGTCAGTTACGGCAGCAGATTACTGAGTACTTGGAGCAATTGGCTGTCCCCAACTCAGAAAGTTTAGCAAGTGCTGCACCTGAACAGGATGCAAGCCAAAGCTTAGTAGCCAAAACCCTCAACGAAGATTTAGAGGCATTATGTCAAGCGATCGCCGATCTGGAAATGGATACTCCAGCCGAGATCGTCAAAGAAGCCATAACTGGTTTTGCCGATGAATGTACCTTCCTCAGTGAGACTCTAGAATTACCCTGGTTAGTCGAAGCGATCGCCCCCATTGCAGGATTATTAGCGGAGTGGGATGATCCTTTTGAAGCACTGTTGACAGTGCAGGGATTGGTAGGGGAGATTCGTCAGCAGCGGGAGAGCTATTTAGCAGATCATCTTGCTTTAGCAGCATCAGATGAACCAGAGGCATTCCTTAGTAGTGTCGGCAGTCAAGATCAGCAGGCTCTAAGTTCAGATCCAGGATTCTTTGACTTTGGTGAGCATGATGAAGATGCTTCTCCCTCGACGGTGATGTTTGCTCCTGCTGCTGCCGTCCAAGACAAGATGATTGCCAAGGTGGCTAAGGTAGCAGAAGTCCAAAAATCTGCCCCGACTAGCAATAATCAAGTTAAGATTTCCCTGGAAAGACTCCAAGGGATGACCAATAATGTTGAGGAATTGATCTTGAGTCAATCTCGTATCAGTCGTCAACAGCGGGTTTTAAATCAGGCAAATCGTCGCTTGCGATCGCTCACTCGTCAATTTGAACCGATTCGGGAACAGATTCAAGACCTCTACAACCAACTTTCTGTGGAATCATCGGGGAATCCTAGTCAAAATTTTACCCAAAATCAAACTAGCTTTGACTCTTTGGAAATGGATAACTACACAGATCTCCATTCCAGTTTGCAATCTTTCCAAGAATTAATGCTCCAGATTCAGGAAACTCGCACTGATATTGACTTTATCGACCGAGAATTGTCAGAGGATCTTGAACATAGTGAGAAAAATCTCAATACCCTATACTCTCAGGTGACGGATTCACGATTAGTTCCTTTTGACACTCTAGCTAAACGATTTATTCCCCAGATTCGGGGTTTGAGTCAACGTTTTGATAAGCTAGTGGAATTAAAAATTGAGGGCAAAAATACCCTCGTCGACCAGATTCTCCTCGAACAACTACAAACTCCCCTAACTCATTTACTCAATAATGCCTTCGACCACGGAATTGAGTCTAAATATGAACGTTTGGCTGCCAATAAATCAGAATCAGCGATCATTGCTTTAAATGCCAAATTACAAAACAATCAACTTGTGATTACCATTAAAGATGACGGGGGCGGTATTAATCCTGAAAAAGTATTTCAGCGTGCGTTACAAAGAGGCATCTGCTCCCCTGATAAAACAATCCAAGATTATTCTTCGGAAGAAATAGTTAACTGGATTTTTGAGCCAGACTTTTCCACTGCTGCCCAGGTTAGT
>JBEANW010000310.1:0-2909 GCA_041165225.1 Cyanobacteriota bacterium
TAATTAATGCAACCTAGTTCCTATTCTCCGCCTTGGTTTTTAGACAATGGTTTGTTGATGACAATCTACGTGGCGATGCGTTCTAGCCAAAATTGGCAAGAAACTCTGCAAGAACCAGAGCCTCACTACCAGAAGGTGGTGTTTACTCAAGGAGAAGTTCCTCTAGCTGGCTGGGTAGCAATCCCTACAAATCCGAAAGGAACTGTTGTCGGCACTTATGGCATTACGGGAACTCTGGATAATCAGTGGTTTCTCAGAATTTTAGGCAGAAAAGCCTTTGCCCAAAACTATGCGGTGGTACTATTTGACTGGCGCGCTCATGGTGAATCGGCAAAATTATCGGCGGCTCTGACTTCCGATGGTATTAATGAGGGCAAAGATTTTGTCAGTATTGCGGGGGAAAGCAAGACTTTAGGTTGTCCTGCGCCCTTTTGGTTTACGGGCTATTCTTTGGGGGGACAATTAGCCTTATGGGGAATTTATTATTCTCAGTTTTTGGCAATAGATGGCTTGAATGCTGATGAAGTGATGGGAGGAGCAGTAATTTGTCCTAATCTGGACTCGAATGTTTCTCTACCCTATTTAGTGAAACATCCCACAGGCAAGTATATCGAGCAGGCGATCGCCAAAGAATTAAAAAAACTGGTACAGCAAATCGCTGAATATCATCCTCAAGAATTTGAGTTATCGGCGATGGAAAAAGCTAACAGCATCTGGGGTTTTGACCACGAATTAGTAGTTCCCCGCCTGAGCTTTAATTCCGTAGAAGAATACTATACCGCCAGTAGCCCCTGGCAAATTCTGCCCCAAATTAAGAAGCCCACTCTCATTCTCTATGCAGAAGATGACCCCATGTTTGCCCCCAGCATCATTCCCCGACTGAAAACTACCTGTCGCCACAATGAAGCCTTAAATCTGGTTTTAACCAAAGCTGGTGGTCATGTTGGTTATGTTAGTAGCCTGGGCTGTCAAGCAGAATATGGCGATCGCGATCGCTGGTGGGCATGGAATCGCATCTTAGACTGGAGTTCGGAGTTGGAGGTTTAACCCTCTATTGATGGAGCTTATAGCTTATAGCTTATAGCTGGAGCAAAGCTCCTTTATTTTCCTAGGGGATCGGTTATACTCTGATTTGCTGGATCAGAAGTTATGATTGTGTATTATTATTGCTAAATATTTGATCAACTAAATATAAATATTGTCTTGGCTTACTAAAACCCTCTAAAAACTTTTAGATATTCTTTTATGCAGACTATTCTTAGTCCCAACTCTCGCTTTGTCACGAGTAATGATCAAGTTTTACACCAAAAGCTAGAGCGGAATCAGCCTTTGAAAGTAGTGGCTTTGGGGGATAGTTTGATTTATGGCTATGGTGATTATGTTGGCGGTGGCTGGGTAGAAAGGTTGCGACGGGAATGGATGTCGCCCCAGGGAGCAGGACATGTTTTGTATAATCTGGGAGTGAGAGGCGATCGCGCCAACCAGGTTGCCATTCGGTTAGAGCAGGAGTTTAACTGCCGAGGAGAGTTACGGAATAGTCTTCCAGACTTGATTTTACTTTCCGTTGGCTTGAATGATTCAGCAAGAGTAGGCAAGCCAACAGGCAGACTCTATACAGACTTGGATAGTTTCCGCCGACATCTAGATTATCTGTTGAATGTGGCACAAAGTCTTTGTCCTGTGATGTTCATCGGCATGACTCCTGTAACTGAGGCCAAAATGCCTTTTCTAGATTGTCTCTATTACAATCATCTGGATCAATATCGTTATAAAGAAGCCACCCTCCAGGCTTGTCAACAAAGGAATATCCCCTACTTAGATATTTTTGACCTTTGGTTAGCTAGAGGGACAGACTGGATCGACACTCAGTTAGGGGAAGACGGATTACATCCTAACGTTTCAGGTTATCAAACCTTGTTTGCCGACATCATGGCATGGAAGTTAATCGATCAGTAATCAACGAAGATTTTCCAAGTAGGGTTTTAGGATTACTGATCTTTTCTGATTTAGTTCTTCTTAGTTTAGGGGTTGATGCTGATCACCCAGGCTCCAACTCGTTGGGGAACAGGGGCGTTGATGGCAGGAGTGACCTGAGCATAAAAATAGTAAGTTCCCACATCGGGGTTTTTCACACTGGAAAAAACTAACTCGACTTTTTGGGGTTTTAATAGAGGTTCAGCCAGGTCAATTTGGATCAAGTGATTTTTCTCGTCCCAAGCTACATTTTTGAGGGGGAGAGTATTGTCTTTCTTGCCGTTGACTCTGACTTCAATTTTATCAGTGTCAAATTTGCCATCGAAATAATCGGGGTAAGAAACTTCAAATCGAGTTGCGCCATCAACTAGTTTGTTTTTAGGAATTCTAAGATGATAGCGATCGCGATTTTTGGCAATCCCCCCAAAGTCAAGATAGTAACTAAAGATATCTACATCTCGGTTACCAAAGATTACTAAACCAGAACCACCCTGAGCCTGGGCAATGGTATTAACTCCCCCAACGGTACAGGTAGCAAAGGCTAAAGCAGTCAGTAAAAGTTTGAAACGGGATTTAGAAGCAAACATATTTATTTGGGGTTATTTTGGCTATTGGAACTCAGAGTCGATTTTAGCTAGGTTATCAAAAATTAGGACGAAATCTAGACTAAAAAGTGCCACTTAACTAAGAAGCAAATTAATCTGCTGAGACTGGGAAAGGGGGAAAGGGAAAAGGGGAAAAGGTTAAGTGTTCTATTTTCAATGTTATGCTCGTGCTTATTTTCAGTTCATTAGACTACGTTCTTAGTTTTCAACTTGTGCAAGTGTTGAATTAAGGCGGGCAAGACAGGGCAGGGTTTCTTCTGCTGTAGACTAGCGGGTTGATCAGCGCGAAATACACTCCAGCGAAAGGGGCCTAATTCCGCAGCAGACATC
>JBEANW010000311.1:0-8432 GCA_041165225.1 Cyanobacteriota bacterium
CTGGAAGAACTTTGGGCGTAACAAACCAACCATGTTCTTGATTAACATCATGGAGGGGAATCCAAACTGTTAATAGTTTATTGGAAGTACAATTTGAATGGTAAGAGCGATCTGTATGCCAACCAACGTTACTAATGTCGCTATAATTAGGTTCTTTACTAACTAATTGATCTTGAAAATAGCGAACTGTATTAGTTTCCATTAACCGCGCTGCGATCGCTCCAATGATTGGCTGTAGTGAAAGTTCGCGAAACGCTCTTTTTTGGAAAGAAATATATTCATTGTTTCTGACAGCTACCTGATCTCCTTTCTGCCAGTTAGAACAGCCTGAGATCTCTATTTCCGCATCTTTTTTTCCATCATATAGTTCTTCACTCGCCTCAAAAATGCGATCAATTAAAGCATCTGGAAGAACTTTGGGCGTAACAAACCAACCATGTTCTTGAAAAAAATGGAGGTCTTTTTCTGTAGGCAAAAATTGCTGCTGCTGTTCACTTAGAAAAAAATCTGATTTTTCTTGCTCAAACACCAGCAAAGAATTAAGAATCGCACTCATTGTCAGTTTTTAAATTTATAAATAATATTGGTTTCCCGCAAACTGTTAGCAGTAATCAGTTAAATATAAAATGATTATTTTAAGTGGTTTTATAAATAGATTTATCTTGATTTATCCTGTTTAAGGATTTTTTCTCAGCTAATTTTAATGCGCTATTAATGTCAACAATAGCATGACAATTTAGTTTTGTATACTTTTCCAAACTAAAAAATCTAGTTAGTTTGGAATCGGGAGAACTAGACCAAATAATATTTTGTCAATCTGATTCATCTGCTATTGATCTTGTCTGACAACTTTCGGTATGGCGATCGCCTCACTTCCAGAGGGCAAACTGGAGGAAGGAATAGAGATAACTCGGTTATTAAGCTGTTGCATTAAGCTAGCCATTTCTAGGGCATTTAAAGCGTAATTCCAGCCCAGGTTGCTCTTGATACCTGCACGCTCTAAAGCTTGTTGCATAGTATCCACGGTGAGGACACCAAAAATCACGGGAACCCCTGATTGAAAGCTGGCTGCTGCCACTCCTTTGGCAGCCTCAGAGGATACATAGTCAAAATGAGGTGTTTGCCCCCGAATGACTGCCCCTAAACAAATAATCGCATTGTAGGCACCAGAAAAGGCTAATTGTCGGGCGACCATAGCAAGTTCATAGCTGCCAGGAACCCAAACATAGTCTACTTGACCATGATCAGGCTCAATATCAATACCGTGACGTTTCAAGCAATCTTGACAGCCAGAAATGAGCTTCTCTGTGACTAAATCGTTAAAACGACCAATGACGATCGCCATCCGCAGCTTTGATAAATCCCCTGTAAACGTTCCTTCAAAAACAGCCATAAAGCAAAATCAGCTAAAACAGTATAAATTTCTGGCGGTTAAAATCTGTCGGTTAAAACATGATCAGGGGGAACGGCAGTTCACCCCTCCATTGATTCAGATTGATCCTTTAAATCACAAAAAAGTTCAACACTGCCACTGCCACCACTAGTACAGTCCAAACTCCTGATCCAACATAGATCAAAGATTTAGACTGCTCCCAGTTTTGGGGGGAAGCATAGGCAACGGGAACACCAATTACCATCACAAAAGAAAATAGGACTAGAGCTGCTAGTGCCAACTGAAATAAAATAGTCATTGTTTGATTCTCCTAAATGCAAGATAGCCGAGGGCAAATCTTTATATAAAGTTTTAATTTGGTTAATTTTTCCTGATATATTACGCTACCAAAAAATGACTACATCTGAGCAGGAATTTGTTCAAGAATTTATTACACAACTCTAGATCAGGTTATCCAAACTTCTTTGGCACTCCCCATTCTAAGTCTATGCGGGACCGCCTCAATGAAGTAATTTTGGGTTCTCTATGATTAAAGCGATCGCCACAAAAACTCGATTGTTAAATTAGATAAAATTAAAATATAGTCAAAGTGTGCGATCGCGATCGCCATCAAGTCCAATTAATCCTTACCTCAGCACATTCTCTTATTGATTTTAAGAGTGTTCCAATGAAATCAACTATATATTTGGCAACAATATCTGGAATTGTACTAGCCAGTTTTTCAGGCAATGCCCAAACTACACCATCTCCCGAAGTGGGTAATTTGCTTAACCAGGTTAATGGAGCTACGCCAATTCAACAGCCAGGAAGAGTTTTAGATCCCAATAGTGGCTCGCGACAGTTTTTTCAGCAGGGAAGAGATCAGCTTTACTTTTTACCCACAGAAAAATCTCAACCGATTTTACAGATTGACGAGGGAGTTGAACAGAAAACCCCCAGGATTAATCCCCATAAAAATCCCCACAAATTAGATGAAGTAGATCCAAGTCAAGAGGAAAAAAGACAATAGAATTTGCTTTGACACAAAAAAAAGACCACAGCTTGACTATGATCTTTTAAATTAGCGATCGCACTGAAGCGATCGTCACTAATCTAAAAACTAATCTTAGAAGGAGAAAGTAGTTCTAACTACACCAATTAAGGCATCTTCATCATTACTAGTTCCATTGGGATTGATTACATAGACGACACCAGGGGTGATGGAAACATTGTCATTGAACTGGTATTTATACAAACCTTCAATATGAATTGGCGCGTCTTCACCACTACCTGTAGAAGAAGAATCAACATAGGGTTCTGCACCAACAAATAAGGCAGCTAAGTTACCTTCTTTACCTAAGTCGGGGAAGGATAAACCTGCACCATAGGAATAGATATCAGCGTCTGCACTTCCGTCAGCTAATTTTGCCTTAGTTAACATTCCAAAACCATTAAGGGCAATGCGATCGCTAATTTGGAAAGCTGCCTCTAAACCATAGGAGTTAGCAGTAACTTTATCCCCGTTGCCAAAAGGCTGTCTGGCGCTACTAGTTCCAACACCTAAGTCAAAGATCGTGTTGTCTACATTACCCCCTAGCTGTCCTAGGGAATAAGTACCAGCTAGCTGTAGTTTATCATCCAGAAAACTCAAGGTAACTTGACCTAGAGCAGAGTATTCTTCATTAAATAAACCACCGTCAGTAGCTTCTAAAGGATTGGCAGAATCACCACCAAAGTAACCTGCACTGATGGTGGCAAAATCTGTGGCTTTGAAGTTAACCCCAACACCACCACCACTAGCAAGACCAATTTTGTAGATGGGACTAGATTCTGCAAAACTGGAAAGGGAGCCAGTAGCACCAGTAAAGGAGTCTAGATAAGGACTGAGGGAGGGAACAAAATCAACCCAGAGAGGAAAAGCGGCAGGAAGATAAACATCGATTTTTTCGCCGACGGGGAAATAGTAAGCCAACCAGCCAAGAACAACATCATTGCCAGTTGAACCAGTTTGATAGGTTAATGCTCCAGTATCTAGAGGTACTGCTGTTTCCGTATCAGTATCGGCAGTTTGGAAGCCAAAAGCAGCATTAGAAGCATCTAAACGAGTATAGAGGGAATCTTCTCCAAAGAAACTGGATACGAAACCTAAACGAACTCTGTCCTGGAATACTACTTCATTGAAATCGGAGTTATTAAACTCATTGCTAATGCCAAAGACAGCCTCTCCCTGTAATTTGGTAGTAGTGGAGAATTGACCATCTTCAAGGGCAGCAGTACGAGTTTCTAGTTCGTCTACACGACCACCAAGGGTAGCTAATTCGCTTTTGAATTCGGTATTCAGACGATTGATACTCTCCAGATCTTCGGCAGATACAGCAGATTCCTGAGAACTGATCAAGCGTTCGATTTGATTTAAACAGGAGTTCAAACCAGCAGCAAACTCGTAACGGGTTAAGGATTGATTTCCACGGTAAGTTTGGTTAGGGAAACCAGCGATACAGCCATAGCGGTCAACTAGGCTACGAAGTGCTTCATAAGCCCAATCTGTGGGGGAAACATCTCGTAATTGGTTAACATTGGTTACCTGATTACGAGAGTTAGTTTTACCTTCTTGACTGTATTCGTTAATTTGGTTGAGCAACGGGGAATTGCTAGAATCGATTGCAGCACTGGGAGTTGATTGAGCAGAAGCTGGCAACTGGGAACCTAGCACAAAGCAAAGCATTGCTGGAGAAGCCAGCAACAAGTTACGAATTAATTTAGACATTTTCCTCACACCTAAAATAGAAAATTGAATCGCGTCTTCTAAGATTTATCTCTCGCTAACTAGTGGAGCTAGCTAGACGGACAACATCAAAGTTAACAGCGATATACTATTATTTTTGTATACTCAAATACATGCAACTAATCCTGTCAGTAGTTGCTGAAATTGTCAATATTCAGATTAGATATACTTTTGTGCTACAAAAGCTGGGATGAGTCTAATTTAATTTAACTGCTTACCCAGTTGACTAAAGTTCTGACAGGGAAGCCCGTTGCCCCTTTATTATTAATCCCGACCGCAGATTCTGCCCAAACTGGCCCAGCTACATCTAGATGCATCCAGGGGGTATCTTTAATAAACTGTTTCAGGAACAGGGCTGCGGTAATAGAACCCCCAGGACGAGGCCCCGTATTCTTCATGTCAGCAATTTGTGACTTTAAGCCTTCAAAATATTTTTCTTCTAGGGGTAACTGCCAGAATTTTTCCCCTGCCAATTCCGCCGCCACTTTCATTTCCGCTGCTAAGGCATCATCAGTACTCCATAACCCAGCAATATCGTTACCTAAAGCGACAATACAAGCTCCTGTAAGGGTAGCCAGATCGACGATCGCATCTACGTTTAGAGTTTCAGCATAAACTAAAGCATCCGCTAGGGTAAGTCTGCCCTCAGCATCGGTATTGTTGACTTCAATTGTCTTACCGTTGGAGGCTTTGAGGATATCTCCTGGGTGCATGGCTTTACCGCTAATCATATTCTCGGTTGCCGCACAGATAAAGTGGACTTCGGTATTGGGTTTCAGTTGAGCGATCGCTTTAGCTGCTCCCAAAGTGGCAGCACCACCCCCCATATCCATCTTCATGGTTTCAATACCACTTCCAGTGGGCTTGAGGTTTAAACCACCAGAGTCAAAAGTCAGACTCTTACCCACTATCGCCACTTTTCGTTTGGCTGTTCCTTGGGGCTTATAAATCAGGTGAATAAACTTCGGAGGAATATCTGAAGCTTGTCCTACTCCTAAATATGCTCCCATGCCCTGTTCAAACTGAGCGCAGTCTGCTGCTTCTAAAATCTTGATCTCTAAACCATAGTCTTGGGCTAACTTTTGTGCTGTTTCTGCCATCGTCACAGGAGTTACTTCATTGGCAGGAGCATTAACTAATTCTCTGGCTAAGATTACCCCATCGGCAATGATTGAACCTCGGCTAATGGCATTTTCTTGTCCTGGGAAACCGATGAGATCGATGGTTGCTAATTTAGGTTCTTTGGATTCTGGTTCAGATTTGAAGCGATTGTCTTCGTGAAGGGAGAGCATAATTGCTTCCGTCATGGCTTGGGCAATGTCTGAGGCTGATGCCGAATCATTTGCTAGATTATTAGGAAGACTAATGCCGAGAGTTTTTTCTTTCTTCGCTAAACGGGCGATCGCTGCTGCTGCATTCCGCCAGCTATCAATCTTTAAATCTTCTGTCTTACCTAAACCTACCAGAGCGATCTTCCGTACAGGGTTTTTGCCCCCCACACGACTAACGGCAGTAGTACCAGGCTTACCTTCAAATTCTTCGTCCGCAATTAATTCCGCAATTGTTCCTGCTAATTTCTCATCTAGGGTTGCTAAGTCTCCTCGTAACTCCGTTTCACCTTCGGCAATGCCTACCGCCAGTAAATCCCCAGTCCAGTTTAATAATGCTTGATCAGTTGCTTTGATTTGCATCCTTTTGTAATCGATCCTTTGTGTGAAGTAACTATGTTTTAGTTTATCTAGTTTATCTGTTTATCAGCGTTGCATAATTGGGACTCGAACTGAAGGTAAAAATAACAATCCCATCTGACAAGGCGATCCCGAAGAGTAGGCGCACCCGATAGCTAATCCTTTAGGGGAGCCTAATCGCCTTTTTTGTCACAATTTGCTGATAGAAAGACTTGTTTTTTCCTGCAATTAGATAAAATTGTAGCAAACCATACAGATTTTTTTTATTTCTACTACGATCGTATGCTTAGCACAATTTTAAATCAACACAGACAAGTGGTAGGTATTTTTTCTGGCCGTGAGGCGGCAGGAGTTGCCCTCGATCAAATCGTTCTCTCAGGTTTTCCCATCGCCCAGGTGTTCCTCCTTGGGCAAGGTGGGAGTGATTCTCTAGAGACATCTTCAACCGCAGGACTTTCTCCGACTAACTTCTCTACTAACTTGGGCAAGATAACAGGCACAGCAACGGGGTTAAAGAAAGGAATGGCGCTCGGTAACTTGGTCGGTGGAACAACTGGACTATTTTTGGGGGCGGGATTAATTGCCCTGCCTGGAGTAGGTCAACTAATGTTGTCTTCGGCGATCGCTTTTATTCTGTTAAGTGGCGGAATTTGTACAGCGGCAGGAGGCTTGACAGGAGCATTAATTGGCTTGGGGGTAACCTCAGAGCAAGCCAAAGTTTATAGCCAAAAAGTTTCGGAAGGAAGCTTTCTACTCATCGTTAAAGGAACGATCTCAGAGATTGAACGCGCTCGACATTTACTTAAAGAAAATAGTAAACCGTAATAGTACAAGTATAGTTAAAATATTTAAGCTAATCACATTACTGACTATATGACTGCCGAGAATTTTCGCGAAGGCGAGGTTTGGGAAAGGCTAGAACAAGCAAGGAGAGCAAAAGCGGATCGGGGTGGCTATGCGGGCTATGGCTCTCCAGCTTTTGGACAACGAGCAATCGACGGGGAACTAGTGGATAATCCCGAAGAACAAAAGATTATCGAACTGATTCGGCGACATCACAAGTCTGGAAAATCCCTACAGGAAATTGCAGACTGGCTCAACCAAAATAGTTACACTACGAAACGGGGACAACAGTGGCAGCGCATTTCAGTCAAACGAGTATTAGATCGCTTATATGGTCGAACTCTAAGAATCTCAGGCATGACTCCCCCCCAGGAAGACACTCAACCCTAGCTTATTGATCTGGCGTTGCGCGCCCATTGAATTATGAAGAAAGGGAAAAGGGAAAAGGGAAAGGGTTTATTGATAATTTAAATTTTGTATTTGTAATTGATAGTGCAGAAATTTGACAGTGAATTCTTGTAATTTTGCTTCATTGTCTATTATTTGGTCTTCGATTAGATTTATGTCTACAATTCTATCTATCGATGATTCCCTGGGTACACCTCCTCTAGCAGAAGCAATAGATCGTCATCCATTAATCGTTACTCCCAATACTAGCTTGGTGGATGTAATCGGCTTGATGAATGAAACAGCAAAGAGGCACTCTAAGCAAGAGCAATTCTCCACCAAAGATGTACTTCGTGGCGCGCGCTCAAGTTGTGTAATGGTGATGCAGGATGAAAAATTAGTAGGCATTTTCACCGAGCGCGATTTAGTTCATTTAACTGCCCTGGGAGTCTCAATCTGTGACACGAGCATTGGCGAGGTGATGCACCATCCAGTGCTTACCATTTCCGAACGAGAACTTCATAACGTCTTTGCCGCATTGTTCCTATTTCGTCGTCATCGAATTCGGCATCTCGCGATCGTTAACAGTCTTGATCGACTAATTGGCGTTGTTTCTCTAGACAGCATTCGTCATATTTTGCGACCGACAAACCTCCTGAAAATTCGGCGAGTTGCCGAGGTAATGACCAGTCAAATTATTACTGGATATCCCACCACATCTGTTGTCGAATTGACAGAATTGATGGCAACTCATGAAATTAGCTGTGTTGTGATAGTTGAAACATTTAATGATCGAAAAGAGTCGGTTCAACGCCCAGTTGGAATTATCACCGAACGGGATATTGTTCACTTCCAAGCAATTGGACTTGATGTTCAGAAAACTCAAGCCCAGGAAGTCATGAGTACACCCTTGTTTATCTTGAATCCCGAAGATTCTCTGTGGAAGGCTCACCAAGAAATGGAACAACGACAGGTACGGCGACTTGTGGTGTCTTGGAATTGGGGGCAAAATTTAGGGATCGTCACTCAAACCAGTCTACTGCGTGTCTTCGATCCTATAGAAATGCATGTTGTAATTGAGACTTTACAGCAAACTCTTCAGCAATTAGGTTTAGATCCCAATCAAGTTTTGGCAAATTCGAGCGATCGCGATCTTCATTTACCTGCTCCAGTTTGTCATCTCAATGATGATGAAACGACCAATCTCAAAACATTATTAACAACTTTGCAGACTCAAATTGAGCATCTTGTCAATAATCCTGAACTCTCTGCGGATAAGCGTCAAGCAACATTACTAAGTGCATTGTCTGACCTCAAGCAACTTCAATATTCGCTGCTTTTCAATTGAGTAGAACAC
>JBEANW010000312.1:0-16277 GCA_041165225.1 Cyanobacteriota bacterium
AATCTATTTAGAACATAAAAAGAAAGCAGACAAACTAAACAAGCAAGCTCAACAAGACCAGAGGAATAGAAAACCCCAGGAAACTAAACCCAAAAATATTAGCAACAGCAAGTCGAGCCATCAAGGTCAGGGAATTAAACCTCTATCTAATTTTGAAAAACGAGAATATCAAAAGCTAGAAACGAAAATTGCTCAACTGGAAATGGATAAGGAGCAACTAGAAAATGATTTAGCAACAAATTGTAGTGACTTTAACTTAGTACAAGAATTATCAGGGAAACTAGCATCCTTAAACGAAGAGATCGAGCGCCATACAGAAAGCTGGTTAGCATTAGCCGAAAGAGAAATCTAAAAAAATCTTGAAACGTTTTTTCTAGGTTATTTTGCCCACCCTAGGTCGGCGCTAGCAACTAGGGAGAAGGTGAAATCAAGGACAGTATTTGGTTAGCAGTTAGTTTTCACTACTTGATTTTTTGTCGATCGCCAAAAAAGCTTCCTTGGCAGCAGCCTGTTCGGCGACTTTTTTCGATCTGCCATAACCTGTACCAAGAAGATTCCCTTGAAACCAGACTTCTGCCGCAAAACGTTGCTCGTGCCAAGATGATTGATTACTAGGGAGTTTGACAGCGATCTCTAGCTGTTTGTTTTCTGCCACCTTATATTCTGGCAAATTTTTGTATTTTCCCTGAGTCCATTCCTGCAAGGCATCTTTATAGTTGAAGCGGGCAGGATCATTCATCACTTCCACCGCCTTTTGCTTAAGAGCTTGGTCTAACCAAGGACGAATCAGCTCCATATTATGGGTGCTTAGATATAGTGCGCCTAATACAGCTTCAAAAGCATCCGCCAACCAAGATTGTCGACCTGTAGGGTTCCCTGTGGCATTAGTGCCAATGATGAGATAGGGTTCGATGCCATAATTTTCGGCAAATTGAGCCAAAACGCGATCGCTGACTAAGATCGAACGCACCGCAGCAAATTCTCCCACGGATTCTTGGGGATAAACTTCTAGCAATAGTTCCGCAGTAATCAAACGCACTACTGAGTCCCCCACAAACTCAAGCTGCTCGTAGTTATCGGTGCGAGATACACTAGGATGAGTCAAGGCAAGATCCAACAAAGACCAGTCAATGGTTGCGGTAGCCGACAAGCCTAATTTCCGCATTAGAGTCTGGAGTTGTTTTTTTCTTCTGGGGTCTTCAATCATTAAACCGTCAACCTAACAAGGGATAAAGAGAGTTGGAACGTAAGCCGGATTCTGTTCTCTAACCAAAGTAAATAATATGTGAATATTATTCCACCAAGATTCGAGGGTAGTTATCTATCTAGGATGCTTGTTACCAAACACCTCCTGCGGTTCTCCTAAGTCGGGATGGGAAAAAGACCAACCCTATTCCCTTCGACCTTGCTCCCTACTGGGGTTTACCGAGCCAGTACCTCTCGATACTGCTGGTGCGCTCTTACCGCACCTTTGCACCCTTACCAATAAATTGGCGGTATTTTTCTGTGGCACTATCCTCGCGATCGCTCGCACTGGGAGTTATCCAGCAAGTATGGTCTTTCGGGAGTCCGGACTTTCCTCAAATCTGCCTCTAGGACAAATCTGCAACCACCTCGCCAACTCTCTTCTCTATCTAGTTTATTATTTATTGATGGTGTATTGACAGATAATCTCAAATAATTATCTAACTTGGTTAAAATTTACCTAAACTCATAGTCGATCATTCTGGGCTACTTACCACTATTCAAGAGAACTGTTGATTAGAATGTTAATGACCAATCGACTGCCTTGAAACTGATTAAATCTATTGTTATTACTTATTTTGGAGAATTTCAACTATGCCCAAGGAATCAGAAATCACCCCTTTTTCTGGGAGTAGTAGTGGTAGCTCCGCGACTCCTGGTAAAGCGGAACGGCTCCGTCGAGTAGCAACAGCATTAAGATGGTCTGGTTTAGCGGGATTTTGGGTTCAGTTATTTCTAGGAGTGGTGTCTTCTGTTACCTTAGCCTTGGCGATAGTAACTCAGACTGAAAGAAGTAGTCCTGGGGTGGGGTTTAGCTTATTTTGTGCTGTTTGTGGGCTGATTTGTTTAATTGTGGGGATCTGTATCACTTTCCGCTATGGCAAGATGGCAAGTAAATTTGCGAAACCGAATGTTGATTTGCCCAAAAAATCTACTACTGTCAAAATGGTGCAGATCGCTATTATAACCAGCATATCTGGTACATTAATCACAATTATTGGCGGAGAGACAATTACAGGTCTAATTCTTTCCAAAACTCTGGCTCTTGATCCAGGCAAAATTTTTAATAATCAAAATTCGGAATTTGTTAATTCATTAGATGTCTTTATTGTTCAAGCCTGTTTTAATATCATTGCGGCTCATTCTGTAGGCTTGGTAACCTCTCTCTGGATTTATAATCAGATTGATAAATGAGTACCAGGATAGTTGATTAACATCTAAGTTATATCTATATATCTAAATTTATATCTCTAAGCATCAGGTTGATTAATCACAATGCAACGTACTCGGCTTAATTCTTTGGTAACGGTTACGGGCGATCGCCTAGAGTTATTATTTAGCAATCCCTGGCGACGTATTTCTCTCAACCTGATCAGTATTTTACTAGGATTTTTCATGGGTTCGGCAATAGTCACCACTGCTGGACAGAACGCAGTCTGGGATATTGTGGCGGCGGCATTTTTATTTACCTTTACTGAATTGGTTAGTATGACAGTATATCGTCGTCGTCAGGAGAAAATAACTTCTCCCGTCAGGCGATCGCTTTATTTCGAGATGCTAAATTTATTTAAGATTGGTCTAATTTATAATCTCTTTTTGGAAGCTTTTAAATTGGGGTCTTAATAGTTAACAGTCAACAGTCAACAGCTATATCGGACTGATTAAACATGAACCAGGAGCAGGGATCTCGTTTTAAATTGGATAGTCTGGTTGCTCAGGGTACTGAGTCGGAGTTTTATACAGAGTTGTTGACGGAAGTTATGTCTGTCTGTCACAGTCTGGGGTTTAAGGAGCAAGATGCTATTGTTTCTACTCTAGAGAAATTATGGCTCCCTGTGGCATTGGATTTGGCGATCGCTAGAAAGAAGTTAAATCGGACTTTTGTTCAAGGAATTCTAGGGGGTCAAGGAACAGGCAAATCAACCCTCTGTGAGATTCTCCAAGTCATACTTCGTTACTTGGGTTTCTCTGCTGCTAGTCTATCTCTGGATGATCTTTACCTAACTTATGCTGAGAGACAAACTCTGCAACAGCAAGACCCTCGTTTAGACAGGAGAGGCCCTCCTGGTACTCATGATATTTCTTTAGGCATCAAGGTCATTGAACAGTGCCTACAGGAAGATTATACTGCTCAAATTTCACTACCTCGGTTTAATAAGTCTGCCGAGGAAGGTGCTGGCGATCGCTTTAAAGATACAGAAGATATAAATAAACCTGATATTCTCTTATTTGAAGGCTGGTTTGTCGGTGTACAACCCATAGCAGAAGCCTTGTTTGATAACTGTCCCCCACCCATAGTTACCGAAGAGGATCGACAGTTTGCGATCGCGAATAATCAGCGTCTTCAGGCTTATGTACCTCTATGGTCAAAATTGGATAGCTTGATCGTTTTACATCCCGAAGATTATCGTCTTAGTAAGCAGTGGCGTAAAGAAGCAGAACACAAGATGATTGCTCAAGACAAAGTTGGGATGACTGACGAAGAGATCGAGCGCTTTGTGGAATATTTCTGGAAAGCACTCCATCCAGAATTGTTTATCAAGCCTTTAACTAAGACTGCCGACCTAGTAGTGGAAATCAAAAGCGATCATTCTATCCTTTAGGACACTTTAGGGAAAATTTACCGTCCTCGAAATCTCTGAAGTTGTTCAAAGCTTAGAGTCTGGAGCTAAGGCGAAGCCTTTATCCCTTCCGAGTTTTGTTGCGAGAAAACAGGATCGGGATTAATGCGCCTAAAATTATGCCGAGCGCACTACAAAAAGCTAATAACACCCCCACGGGAATGGTAATGGACTCGAAGGTGAGAAAATTTAGGGAGACATCCTGAATATTTTGGATGGAGAAAATGGCGATCGCCACTACCAAAAGACCTAAAATCAGCGAACTTAATAGACTGGTAAAAGATTTCATGTGAGTAATGGGCAATATCACGTACGCTTGAGCAGTTAAATATTTCGATATGGGGAATTAGGGGGTTAGGGAATTGGGGAGTAACCTTATTTAAAGTGATTATCGTTAGTAGGGGCGAACGCCCTAAAGGATTAGCTTCGCGTCGCTGTTCTCCCCTACGATGCATCTGCTATTTACGGATCGAAATTACAGGTGCAGGAGTTGAGCTAGTTGAGCTAGTTGAGCTAGTTGAATCATTGCTAATAATGGCACTAGAACGTTTTCTTCTTCTAGCTGTTCTGGTTGTAGCAGGTTGTTTTTCAGGAATTTGCATCATGAATACTACCAAGGGACGGCTTTTTAATTCCCGCTTCAATAAACGCTCTAAACCACCTTCGATTTCTAGACGCACTCCCGTCCAATCTATTTCAGTTTCACCGTCTTTAGTTTCGCTAAAGTCGTCCCAGCGATCGCTTAAAATTCTTTCAACTGTTCGATTGACTAACTGTTGTAGAAGGGATTGCTCGATGGAAGTCACTACTCCCCGTAGATGCAGGGCAGGGGAAGCAACAAGTTGTCCTGTCCAGTCGATGGCCGCCGCGACGGTAATCACCCCATCTTCCGCAAGCTGCTGTCGCTCTTTCATCACGTTGTCTTGCACGATACCTGCGCGGTCTACTAGTTCAATTCCCGATTGGACTTCTCCAGTAACGCCAATGCTGTTTTCGGTGAGTTCAATGATATTGCCGTTTTTGATAATGACAATGTTCTCCTTCGGAATACCCATTGCCTGTGCCATGCCTGCATGTTCCACCAGCATCCGATGTTCACCATGAACAGGGATAAAGAACTTGGGTCTAGTTAAATTCAGCATCAGTTTATGGTCTTCCCTCGATCCATGACCTGAAACGTGAATTCCTTCTTTCCTTCCATAGACTACTTTTGCGCCCTGCATCATCAGGCGATCGATGGTATTAACCACACCGATGGTGTTACCTGGAATAGGATTGGCGGAAAAGATGATGGTGTCTCCTTCTCTGGCTCTAATTTGTCGATGCTCTCCTTTAGAAATACGAGTCATCGCTGCTAACTCTTCTCCCTGAGAACCAGTGCAGAGAATTAAAACTTTGTTATCTGGTAAACGATTGATTGAATGTAAGGGTTCAAAAATATCATCACGACATTGGATATAGCCTAGTTTCCGGGCATGGGCAATCACATTCAACATCGAACGTCCCACAACAGCGACTTTACGACCATGTTTACGGGCAATGTCTAAGACCATATTGACCCGATGCACGGAAGAGGAGAAGGTTGTCACCATAATCCGTCCCTCTGCCCCCCCAAAGATGCGGTCTAGATTGGGATATACGGAACGCTCGGAAGGAGTGTATCCTGGGACTTCAGCGTTGGTAGAATCGCTTAATAAGCAGAGTACGCCCTTTTCTCCATGCTCGGCTAATTTCTGGAGGTCGAAGTGTTCCCCATCTACAGGAGTGTGGTCAATTTTGAAATCCCCTGTATGGACGATAGTACCAATGGGGGTGTGAATAGCAACGGTAAAGCTATCAGCAATGGAATGGGTGTTGCGGATATATTCAGCGCGGAAATACTGACCGATCTGGACAATATCTCTGGGAAGAACGTTCTTGAGGATCGTGCGATCGCTAACTCCCGCTTCTTCTAGTTTATCGCTCAACAATGCCATTGCCAGTCGTGGCCCATAAATCACAGGAATATCAAATTGCTTGAGGTGATAGGCAATACCACCAATATGATCTTCATGACCATGAGTGACAATCATGCCTTTGATGCGATGAGAGTTCTCTCTCAGATAAGTCATATCAGGCAACACGATATTAATGCCATGCATTTGATCTGAAGGGAAACCCAATCCTGCATCCAGCAGAATTATTTCATCTTCGTATTCAAAAACACAGGTATTCTTACCTATTTCATGAAGTCCGCCCAAGGGAATTATTTTGACCGTTGGCTTCTTACTTTTTTTAACGATTTTGCTCATGTGATTTATTGTTATGTGGTTATTCGCGCTTTTTTATTTACTCAATAAAAACTGTAAATCGGTCTTAGAATTTATCTTGAAGAGAGTTTTCTAAGAACTGAAAAATTACTTAGGACAATTAGTTTCTTGACTTAACTAACTGTTAGCTATTGATGATGCTGAGTTATCGTTTTCCTTCAGGGTTGATATGTTCTGTTCGAGCCTGTTCTTGACTATAGAATCCCAATTCTAGCTACTGATGACGATAATAGTCAATTTATAATCAATTTTCGGTACTACTGTTAGCTGGAAATCACTTCGATAGGTCAATAACAGATAACCTAGCTAAATTAAGCTCAAGTCTTGCAAAATTAACTTAAATTTTTCCAATAAATCTAATTGTAACTCACATAATGGTGTTCGCAACTTTCCTACTTGCCATCCTTGCAACTTCAAAGCTGTTTTTACAGGAATCGGATTCGTCGTCATGAACAATGCTTGAAACAAAGGAAATAGCTGTAACTGGATTTTGGTTGCCTGCTGATTATTCCCCGCCTTAAAAGCGACGATCATGGACTGTATTTGCTTACCTACTAAATGGGAAGCAACGCTCACTACCCCAGAACTACCGAGAGTCATCATGGGCAAGGTTAAAGCATCTTCTCCTGAATAAATGGCAAAATCAGAGGGGGTTAGGCATCTGATTCTACAGGCTTGCTCTAGATCACCACTAGCTTCTTTAATCGCCACTATATTGCTGATTTGCGCCAGCCTGGCGACGGTTTCTGCTTCTAGGTTGCTACTAGTTCGTCCTGGCACGTTATAGAGCATCATCGGTAGTTCAGGGCAAGCTTCGGCGATCGCCTTGAAATGATCGTACAGTCCTCCTTGGGGTGGCTTGTTATAGTACGGCACTACCTGCAATGAACCATCCAGATTGAGTTTGGCTGCTTTAACTGTGGCGGCGATCGCTTCGGTGGTTGAATTAGAACCTGTTCCTGCAATTATCTTGGCGCGATCGCCTACCGCATCCTTGACGACTTTAAATAACTCAAATTCTTCAGACCAGCTTAGGGTCGGAGATTCCCCTGTCGTACCACAGACGACCAAGCCGTCACTACCATGATCTACTAAATGTACTGCCAACTTCTCGGCAACTTCGTAGTTAACGCTGCCATCCTCAGCAAAGGGGGTCACCATTGCCGTTACTACCCTACCAAACGGTTCTTCACTCATCTATTTGACTCATCATTGTTCTCGATTTTCGATCTTAATATCTTTAAAAGCGAGGGGCTTAAGCTCTAGCTACCGAACTACTGGGGGTTAATAAATTCTTTTGCAATAATAGCTCGGCAATTTGGACAGCATTCAAAGCTGCTCCCTTGCGAATTTGATCGCCACAAAGCCACAATTCCAAACCGCGATCGCAAGAAATATCCCGACGAATTCTACCAACCAACACAGGATCTTTCCCTGTCGCGTCTATGGGCATCGGAAAATAATTACTCTGCCAATCTTCCACCAGCTTAACCCCTGGTGCTGCGGCAATTAACTCCCTAGCCTGTTTTACCTCAAAAGGCTGCTCGAACTCTAAATTCACTGCCTCAGAGTGCGCCCGCAACACAGGTACTCTAACACAGGTAGCGGTGATGGCAATATTAGGATCGCCAAAGATTTTTCTGGTTTCGTTCACCATTTTCATTTCCTCCTCGCAATATCCGTCCTCATTCAGGGGCGAATTATGGGGAAATAAATTAAAAGCGATGGGATAGGGCAGCACTTGGGCTTGGGGTTGCTTGCCGTCGAGAATATCCTGAGCCTGTACCATCGCCTCCTTCATTGCTCTGGCTCCTGCACCAGAAGCAGACTGATAGGTAGCCACAACGATGCGCTTAATCCGCTGTACTTGATGTAAAGGATAAATTGCCACCCCCAGTAAAATAGTGGTGCAGTTAGGATTAGCGATAATACCCTGATGATTGCTCGCAGCTTCGGGATTAATCTCTGGCACAATTAGGGGAACATTGTCATCCATTCTAAAGGCACTGGAGTTATCAATCACTACAGCTCCCGCAGCAACTGCCTTATCCGCCCACGCTTTAGAAGTAGAACCCCCTGCTGATGCCAAGACAATATCAATATCTTGGAAGGAATCCTCTCCCACTGCCTCAACGGTTAATTCCTCACCCTTAAAAGTAATTTTACTCCCCGCCGAACGAGAAGAGGCTAGCAGCTTGAGATTTTTCAGGGGGAACTCCCGTTCCGCGAGTAATTCTAGTAACTCCTGACCCACTGCCCCCGTCGCGCCTAAAATGGCCACGTTAACTTCTTTAGACAATGATGATAACCTCCTTCAGACTTATCAATTTGCTTAACATAACTATACTTAAAATTAGCTTGAGCAAGTACCCTCTGGATTTATCAAGGGACAAAAGATGTAGCTAGCTCAATAGATATATTATTATGACTATTGGTTCATGGAGAAAAACTGGAGAAAATTGCTCTAGTTAGTTACATTTTGATACGCAAACTTATGATTGCGACAGTAATTAACGGTAATTAATTTACATGCATTACAAGTCTTAACTTTAGCTTAAGTTTATCCCCTCCTCGATCCACCATAAAATTAACCCAGTAGTTTTGAGATATTAGCATCGATGAAAGTAACCCAGGAGAGACTTCCCGAAAGTCAAGTTGGTTTAAATATAGAAGTTGCCCCTGAAGCGTCTCGGAATGCCTACGAAAAAATGGTGCAAAACCTTTCTCGTTCCAGCAATATTCCTGGGTTTCGCAAAGGAAAAGTACCCCGTCGGATTCTACTACAGAGAATTGGCAACGATCGCATTAAGGCAGCAGCCCTGGAAGAATTAATTCAAAAATCTTTACAAGATGCCATTGAACAGGAATCAATTAAGGCTCTTGGTCAACCCAATTTACGCTCTGATTTTGACGAACTATTGGGACAATATAATCCAGGGGATGCCATTAGTTTTTCTGTGGCGGTGGATGTTCCCCCCAGCCTCGAATTAGCTGACTATACCAAGCTTCAGGTCAAAGCAGAAGAGATCGTCTATCAGCCAGAAAAGGTCGATGATTTTATCAAGCAACGTCAAGCACAAAAGGCTGATCTGGTTCCTGTAGAAGAACGGGCTGCCCAAATGGGAGATATCTCCTTTATTGATTTCAAGGGAGTTCTGCCAGAAGAGGAGAACAAAGAAATTGATGGTGGCAGCGCCACTAACTTTGAGGTAGAAATCGCCGAAGGTAAACTGATTCCTGGCATGGTAGAAGGCATTGTGGGGATGAAGCCTGAAGAAACTAAGGAGGTGTCTGTTACCTTTCCCGAAGATTATCCCCAAGAAGACTTGGCGGGGAAACCAGCGATTTTTAGGATTACCCTGAAGGAACTCAAAACTAAAGAGTTGCCCGAATTAGACGATGATTTTGCCCAAGATGTCAGTGATGATGAGTTTGACACCTTTGCTGCCTATAAAGAGTCGATAGAAAAGCAGTTTCAGGAACAGGCAGAAGACCAAACCAATAGTAACATCAATGGGGCGATCGCTGAGGCTCTCATGGAGCAAAACACCATCGCTCTGCCAGAATCCTTGGTGCAGGAAGAAGTTACCAGCGTCTTAACTAGAACCCTGATGCAAATGCAGCAAATGGGTTTAGATGTTAGACAGTTGTTTAATTCTGATAATGTGCCAATGTTGCGGGATAATGCGCGCCCTGAAGCGGTAGCAAATCTGCAAAAGTCCCTAATTCTGGAGGAGATAGCCAAAAAAGAGGGCTTAGAACCCCCACAAGCTGAGATCGATGCCAAAATTGCCGAAATCAGACCGCAACTTACAGGACAAGAAATTGACGAAGCTCGTCTGCTGGAAATGGTGACTAGCGACCTACTTAGCGAAAATACCTATAAGTTTTTGCGGGGCAAAGCCCAAATAGAGCTTGTTCCGGAAGGTTCTCTCCAAGAAGAGCCAGCCGAAACACTAGAAGCGGAAGATGCTGCGGTAGAAACTGTCGAGGTGGAAGTAGTTACTGACTCTGAGTAACAGGATCTGACTAACAGTAAATGAGTTAGAGTGCTAAGGTCGAACTAAACAGCAGAACTACGAATTGCTGACTGCAAATAGAGTTTAACTAGTCTGAATTTCCTTCGTTAGCACTCTTGGGTTTCCCTCTCTACTATTTATTCTTGTTAGTTGAGTCATAATAAATATGAGGGCTGTCCGCAATTAACTCTAATTGTTTAAAGCCCATTTAATATAAAAAGACAGTGACAAAATAGTGACAATTTTTGGGCAAAAATCGATGGTAGAATCTCTTTCCCCCTATAGCTTTCTCATTAGTAAAAATCTGCCCCAGGTAAGTTCAATGCTTACGGAAGGTAATGTTATCCCAATGGTCGTAGAACAATCAGGGACGGGAGAACGCGCCTTTGATATCTATTCTCGTCTCTTGCGAGAGCGCATTATCTTTTTGGGGACACCAATCGACGATAAGGTGGCTGATTCTGTAGTTGCTCAGTTACTATATCTCGAAGCAGAAGATCCTGAAAAAGATATTCAAATTTACATTAACTCTCCTGGTGGCTCAGTCTACTCAGGCCTGGCAATGTATGACACCATGCAGCAAATTCAACCAGATGTGGTCACAATTTGCTATGGTATTGCTGCCAGCATGGGTGCTTTCTTGTTATCTGGTGGTACCAAAGGAAAGCGGATGGCTCTACCTAGCTCGCGCATTATGATTCATCAGCCTTTAGGCGGCGCTCAAGGACAGGCTACCGATATTGAAATTCAAGCAAAAGAAATTCTCTATATTAAGCAACGACTTAATGAACTGATCGCAGGACATACTGGTCAACCCTTTGATAAGATAGCCGCCGATACTGAGAGAGATTTCTATATGTCTTCCGAAGATGCCGTGGAATACGGCTTAATCGATAAAGTTATTACTAAATCGTCAGCGATCCTCACCCCCACTACCTAAAATCTCTATTAGTCAGAGGTCTATATGTCTAAATACGACTCCCATCTAAAATGTTCGTTTTGCGGAAAATCTCAAGAGCAGGTCAGGAAATTAATTGCTGGTCCTGGAGTATATATATGTGACGAATGTGTTGAACTGTGTAACGAAATTCTAGATGAGGAGTTGATGGAAGATGGGGCAATAGTTCCTTCTCCTGCGGTAGCTGGTAGTACGGAAGCCAGACCACCAAAGAAGCGAAAATCGAAAGTGGGAGGAATTGCTTTTGGCGATATCCCCAAACCCATGGAAATCAAGAAGTGTTTGGACGAACATGTCATTGGTCAGGAAGAAGCCAAAAAAGTACTTTCTGTAGGGGTCTATAACCACTATAAACGCCTGAGTGTAGCGAATAAAGCCAAGGATGCCGAAGATCCCGTGGAGCTACAAAAATCCAATGTACTGCTCATTGGCCCGACAGGCTGTGGAAAGACTCTGTTGGCACAAACCCTGGCTAAAGTCTTGCAGGTTCCTTTTGCCGTGGCGGATGCTACGACCCTCACGGAAGCAGGATATGTGGGGGAAGATGTGGAAAATATCTTACTGCGACTGTTGCAGGTAGCAGATTTAGATGTGGAAGAGGCTCAAAGAGGCATCATCTATATTGACGAGATTGATAAGATTGCCCGTAAGAGCGAAAATGCTTCCATTACCCGTGATGTTTCAGGGGAAGGGGTACAGCAAGCCCTATTGAAAATGCTCGAAGGCACCGTGGCGAATGTGCCACCCCAGGGAGGTCGTAAGCATCCTTACCAAGACTGTATCCAGATCGATACCAAGAATATCTTGTTTATCTGTGGAGGGGCTTTTGTTGGTTTAGATAAGGTGGTGGAGCGTCGTTTAGGGAAAAAGTCGATTGGTTTTATCCAAAAAGGTGATAAGCCAGCTATGAAAGAAAAGCACTCAGCGGACATCTTGCAGAAATTAGAGCTAGATGATCTAGTTAAATTTGGCATGATTCCTGAGTTTGTCGGACGAATTCCAGTGACCGCAGCCTTAGAACCTCTGGATGAAGCAACTCTAGTGCAGATCCTCACCCAACCCCGCAATGCCATTGTTAAGCAGTATCAGAAGCTGTTAAGAATGGACAACATTGAGTTGGAATTCACGGAAGGCGCAATTAAAGCCCTAGCGAAAGAAGCGTTTCGTCGTAAGACTGGTGCTAGAGCCTTAAGAGGCATCGTTGAGGAATTGATGCTAGAAGTGATGTATGAGGTTCCTTCCCGCGAGGATGTTTATCAATGTACTATCACGGAAGAAATGGTTGAGAAACGCTCTACTGCTGAATTGATTGTGCATCCTGCTTCCTATCAAAAACCAGAGTCAGCTTAATTGAAGTTTGGGTTAAGACAGGCTTGGGCTAGCTCCACGGCTTAAGCTCTAAGCTTTTTAACTAAGACCTGTCACCCCGTAAGCAAAGGTATTATTTGAAAATTATTGGGATACGCCCTAAATGATTCACTAAAGTACTAGCCCTAAAGGATTAGCTTCGCGTCCTTCGCGTCGCCCTAAGGGGTATATCCGCAGGTGTATCCGTGATAGACACCTTCGGATAAGCTTCGTGTCGTCCTTTAGGGGAACTCCAAATTACGAACTCCGAACTCCTTAAGCTTTTCAGCTACAAACTCTTCTAAGGGAAGATGATCATGGTCGTCAGGGACTCGAACCAAAAATCTTTCAGCCATTTCTGTTAGCACAAAATCAGGTTTTTCGCGCTCAATGTAATCATAGTCAACCCAAGGAGTCCAAACAAAATGAACCTCGTTTAAGTTTTCCGCGAATAAAGTAGATAATCTAGCAATTAAACGTTTATCAGCACTATAGTCGGGAATACCAGGGTTACAAAAACTATCCCCGAAGATAATCATTTTGCCGTGAGCAATGCGATCGTTTTGCAAAACTCGAACACTACCCTGGTGAGCGTGATTGATTACTTGATTGTCATAGATGATTTTCGAGTTTAATTTTAGTTTTTTTGCTGAAACCATGTCCCTCAAACCAAATTTTGCTCCCAAATCTCCCTGAGATTTAATTGTTTCGACTGGAGCATTAACTAATCTAGGATCAGGCGATATTTTAAGCTTTTGACAAAGTAGTTGATAGGCAAGATAACAACCCCAGAAGTTCCAATGGGAATCTTGTTTTTCATATAATTGATATTGATCCTTATATTGAGCAAATAATTCTAGAGGATAGGCAAAAAGCTGATGACATTTTTTCTGAAGTTGTAGGATTGGGCGATCGCCTTGGATATCTAGCGAGTGAGGATGATATTCAGGATAAACTGCTATTTTATTGGGAACAAAGATATGTTGATAGGCAATTTTCCGCGATTGGTGCCATTCTATTCTTTGGGTGAGTAATTGCTCCCACTGATCAACCTTGAGTAATGGTAGTCTTTTTGCTCCCGTATGATATTCCGTGAGGTAATTAGTCCCTGAATTGATAAAAAACCATCCTTCTTTACCAGCGATCGCTGAATTATCTGCTGAAACTTCTCCTACTTCTGGATAATTATTTTCTTGATTCTCTCTAGTTCCGAATGTAGTTTTAGCGTTAATATTACTATTAATTACTGATGAGGATTGTAATTCGCTATTTTTTAATAAAACATAGAATTCATTACTTGGCTTGATTATATCTTGTGAAGAGTGCAAACTTAATGTTGTGTATTTAGCTTGCTCTATCTCATTAATAATATCTAAAAAAGATTCGTAAGTAAAAACATTACAGTGAGTATCTACATAGGCATTCATATCAAGTTGCATTTTAGCCTTGTCTAAAGCAGCTCGGACATTATCAAAACGCTTTTTGTGTAATAGATGCTGGTAGTTATTGCTCCAGATATTTTCAGCTTTAATTGGTCTGTAGTAGTAAATTTGATCGGCTATATGATTGATAGTTGGAGCTTGTATATTTTCATGGTAGTTACAAAGCAATTCACGTAAGTTTGTGACTGGACGCAACTTATCAAATATATATTCTTTGTGAGGTATTGTGAGAAATAAGAAACCATCTTTTTTGAGAATCAAAGCTATATTACGTAACCATTCAATTAGGTTGGGGACATGTTCAACTACATGATTAGCTATAATCAAATCAAATTTTTTATTGATATGTTGTTCAAAAGATGAATCTTTGATTATGTAGTCTACATCAACAGCATTTTGAGTTCTTTTTGGCTTATTTGAACCATGATTTTTAATTAATTCTTCTTTAGAAAAGTAATCACAATAGAATACATTAAAATCTTTTTTATTAAAAGTGGGATTGTCAAATGCACCTATTTCTAAGATTTCTAACTGGGATAGATCTAGAGTATTTTTAAGATATTCAAGTCGCTGATTTCTTTTGGCAATTCTGTTTAGAGGAGCAATTTTCTGGTTAACAATTTTATTATTGTGAGCAATAGTTGATGCTGACTCGTTTAATTTGTTGGATGAATAATTTGAATTCATCATCAAAACTGCCCTAGCTACTTCGATCTTCTTCTTCAATGAGACTTTATCGGGACGACTGTGACCTTCTACACCAGAATAGCTATCAAAAATAGACTGATGATTTTTTCCTTTGGCTATAAATAATTTTTGATAGAGCTGATAAAATTTATAGTTGCGATGATATAGATCATCGTTAATATTAGCTAATAAATATATATTCGGTACGCTATTTATATTCTGTTGAAATCGATTTAAGCAGGAAATGCGATTAGCAAATTTTTTTAATAGAGTGTCGCGATCGCTTGTCTCTAGTAGAGTATTCATTACTTTTACACGGTCATAGGTAATGATTTGAGCATTGACCGATAAAACCTGCACTTTTTGACTAAAGTAAGTACTGCTCAGTAATGCTCCCATGCCTCCAGCGGAAGAACCGAATAAAAAAGTATTCTCTAGCTTAATGTTGGCTGAGATGCAGATACTTTCCACCAGATTACTAATTAGTTCAGAAAAATTTATTTGCCTATTACCTACATAAAAGCTAGAAATTAATCCTGGAATAAAATGTCCTGGATCGCTAATACAGATCGCAGATTCTGGATCTTTAAAAGCTGAAATAATTCCTTCAAATTTTATTTTTTGTTGCGAGATGGTATATTCTTGCTGTCGCAGGTTTTTACTTGTTTTAGTAGCGCTTTGAAAATATACATTGAGATGAGAAGATTTTTCTTTTAAATAGCAAAAAAGATAGAAAAAAGGAATACCTTTCATGGTGTGATTACCAGGAAAGCTAACCTTATATATTACTGGTTCGTCAATATACAATTGAGCAGATGTTATTCCTACCATAGGATTAGTTATGGCAACTTCTCGAAATAAACCTGGAATATAGCCAAAGATACGCTGACTAAGTTTACTAGGGGCATTTTTTAAGGATAAGGCTAATAAATTGGCAATTTCTGGATAGCATGATCCATTTTCAAAGCGATTGAACTGCTCTTTAATATCTTCTTGGGTGATGTTTACTGGGGATTCTATTAGTTGCTGATTCATGAGTTAAAATTAGCTATAAAATGTGTTTAGATTATCGAGATTATTCAAATTTCCAAAACTCGGACAAATCTACTTGTAAGGTTTGTTGCAGATCTTTAAAATCTTCAGAGTAAATTTTTCTAAGCTGCTGTATTTCATCGCGACTAATAACTAGCTTTTCTCGATTACTCTCAGGAAAAATTATAAATACGCCATCAGCTTCAGTGCGATATTTCAACCCTTGATTATGATATTGATTAAGATTGGTAGCAGGAGGAAAAAGCTGGTGGTCTACTTGTAAAAAATTACAGATGTCTTCAATAGTTTGCTGTTTATTTTGCTTAATATCTCGTTCGTAAATCAAAACTTTGAAGTTATCTAGAGAAAACTTACGTAACCAAGTATTGAGGTGATGACTATAAAATCCCATGTCAATGATGCCATGAAGATGTCCGACATCTAAAATGCGTTGAGACTGATAACAAATGCGATCGCGTTTGATATGATGAAAATAAGCTGAGATCGCCCTTTCCACTGGATCTCGCAGACAAAGAATAA
The DNA here is from genome assembly GCA_041165225.1 of Cyanobacteriota bacterium. Taxonomy (GTDB): domain Bacteria; phylum Cyanobacteriota; class Cyanobacteriia; order Cyanobacteriales; family Xenococcaceae; genus Waterburya. The sequence continues at coordinate 16,201 of JBEANW010000312.1, forward strand.
GCTTGAGTTGGTCACCTAAAAGCTGATATACCGATTCAGGTATTTGAGGATTAAAATACTTATTGGTGGGATTTGAC
>JBEANW010000313.1:0-11790 GCA_041165225.1 Cyanobacteriota bacterium
TTTTATTTTTATTGTATTTGGGATGATCGGCTCAAAATATATGAAATTTATGGAAGCAAAAAGTCAAGCGGCTTCAACTTCAGTAACTAGCTCAAAATAATTCCTTTAGCCCCTCTGCTAGTTGCGTTAAAAAGTAACCACACTGCGAATAGATTCCCCTCGATGCATTAAATCAAAAGCCTCATTGATTCGCTCTAGGGGCATTGTATGGGTTACCAGATCATCAATATTGATTTTTCCTTCCAGATACCAATCTACAATTTTTGGTACATCAGTACGCCCTCTCGCGCCACCAAAAGCACTACCCTGCCAGACTCTACCTGTAACTAACTGAAATGGACGGGTGCTGATTTCTTCTCCCGCTCCTGCAACTCCGATTACGGTAGAAACTCCCCAGCCTTTATGACAGCATTCTAAAGCCTGACGCATCACCTTGACGTTACCGATACACTCAAAGCTATAATCTGCACCGCCTCCTGTTAATTCCACTAGATATTCCACCAGATCGACCTCAATCTCTTTAGGGTTAACAAAGTCAGTCATCCCATATGCTTGAGCCATTGCCCGTTTAGCGGGATTAAGATCGACTCCGATGATCTTGCTCGCACCTACCATTTTTGCCCCTTGAATTACATTTAAGCCAATTCCCCCTAAGCCGAATACCACGACATTGGCACCTGGCTCCACCTTCGCTGTATTAATTACCGCCCCTAAGCCAGTTGTTACTCCACAGCCAATCAGACATACCTTATCTAGAGGTGCATCATCCCGAATTTTAGCCACGGCAATTTCTGGCAAAACAGTATAGTTAGCAAAGGTAGATGTACCCATGTAGTGATATAGCTTTTCGCCCTTCAGAGAAAATCGACTTGTACCATTAGGCATTACTCCCTTACCTTGGGTACTGCGAATTGCTTGACAGAGATTGGTTTTCTGACTTAAGCAGTAGGCACATTGCCGACATTCTGGAGTATATAGGGGAATTACCTTGTCTCCTGGTTTAACGCTAGTCACCCCCGCCCCCACTTCTGCCACAATCCCTGCACCTTCGTGTCCTAAAATAGTGGGGAACAAACCTTCAGGATCTGCTCCAGAAAGGGTATAAGCATCGGTATGACATACACCTGTCGCTTTGATTTCGATTAATACCTCCCCTGCTTGGGGTGCATCTAACTGTACCGTTTCAATACTCAAAGGTTTACCTGAAGCAAAAGCCACCGCAGCTTTAACATCCATGCTTATTTCTCCCAGGTTATTTGTGGATTTTTGGTGATTCAGAGATCTCTAGCCAGGAGAATTTTAGCTTAATTCTAGATCGAGCAAGTATTTCAAGTTTTTGCTAAACTTTGCAAGATGTAAACGAGCTATAGGCTATAAGCTATAAGCTGTAAGCTCAAGAGCGAAGAAGCTCCAATTAAAAATCAGTATGTCAGTTTTTTCAGCGCCAGAAAATAATAGTCAGAATTCTTTAGCAGCAAGATTGCAAATTGATTATCTATTAGATTTTCAAGCAATTGAAAAAGATAATATACAAGATATAATTTACGGTTTAAATCAAAAGCAAAAATCTATTCCTGCCCGTTATTTTTATGATCAAAAAGGTTCACAGTTATTTGAAGATATCTGTCAGTTAGCAGAATATTATCCTACTCGTACCGAAGCTAGTATTCTTCAGCAATCTGCCCAGGATATTGTTAGCCAAACTAAGGCAACTGAACTAGTAGAATTGGGTAGTGGTAGCTCGACCAAAACACGCTATTTATTTAATGCTTATCAAGAATTAAATATTCCTTTATGTTATGTACCTGTTGACGTTAGTGATAGCATTCTCAAAGCAAGTGCTAAGGATTTATTAAGTGATTATCCGCAACTCAAAATTCAGGGTAAAGTGGCTACTTATAGCCAAGCATTGCAACAGCTAAACAAGAAACTAAATAATAGTTTTTCAGGCAAAAGAATAATTGTCTTTTTGGGTAGTAGTATTGGTAATTTTGATGCTGTACAATGCGATCGCTTGATCTCTCAGATAACATCAGCCCTGAATCCTGGCGACTATTTCTTGCTGGGTATCGATCTGCAAAAACCCATAAAAGTATTGGAAGCAGCCTATAACGATGCTCAAGGAGTCACCGCAGCCTTTAATCTCAATATGTTGCAGCACCTCAATCATCGTTTTGTAGGGGATTTTAAGCTAGATTTATTTGAACACCAGGCTATCTATAATCAAACCGCACATCAAATTGAGATGTATTTAATTAGCCAGCAAAATCAGGCGGTTACTTTATCCAGTTTAGATTTAACCATTGAATTAAAACAAGGAGAAAAAATCCTCACAGAAATCTCGCGTAAATTTGATCTAGATCAGATGAAACAATATTTAGGCGATCGCCATTTAAACTTAATTCAAACCTATACTGATACTCAACAATGGTTTGGTCTATTGCTTGGTCAAAGAATCTTGCGTCCGACTAACACTTCTCTAACTTCCAACATAGCTGAATAAGTTGGGATAATGTGTAGCGTTTCCATAGGCTTAGTATATTTCAAGGCGGTGCTAATAGCTTCGGCCAAGTCTTCTTTAACTATTAGTTCAAAATTAGTTTTCTCTGGATCAACAGATTCAGAGCTATAAGCCAGTCGTAATGCCATATCGTAAACGCGATCGCCACTGACGACCAAAGTTCCTCCCAGCTTCACTAGCTCCTCGGTATCGACATCCCAGATCCAAGATACATCTGTACCATCGGGAATGCGATCGTTTAGGACTAAGAGGGTCACATCAGATTTACCTATCTTCTTAATATCATTCACGGCGCGAATAGTTTCATTCATCCCCACAGGATTTTTAGCCAGCATAATCCGCACTTGCTTTTGCTCAATTTCCAACTCTTCCGCTCGACCAAAGGCAGCCTTGAAGTTTTGCACTGTGGGATAGATGTCCTCGGGTTTAATGCCCATTGACTGAGTTAAGACGCTGGCTGCCAGGGTATTGTACTTGTTGTATACCCCGATTAAAATTTGAGGATGTCCTTTGCTTTCCAGGGCTACTTTACTTTTGGCAAAACCGCAGCTAGGACAGTGATAGTCTCCTAAATGGGAAAGATAAACTCCCTGATAATCCAACAAATGACCGCAACGGGGACAATAGATGGAATCCACTGCATGGGGAATTTCCGCTAGGTATAACTCTGGTTCATTGAGTCCAAAATAAAGGACTTTTTGTTTAAGCTGCTGTCCCAAGCTACAGAGAGTAGGATCATCGGCGTTTAAGACGATGGTGGTGTCTGCTGGTAGAGGGGAAATTGCCTGACCCCATCTTTGAGCGATGGTATCCACCTCACCATAGCGATCTAACTGATCACGGAAAAGATTTAACGCCAAAATATATTTCGGCTGACAGTCTTTTAATAGCAGTGGCAGAATATTTTCATCCACTTCGAGAATGGCGTAATCGGCGGATATTTTACCCGTCATGTCTGCATTACTCAGTAACGCGGTAATCAAACCGTTGATTAAATTTGCCCCGCTAGAATTATGAATCACTGAGTAGCCGCGATCGCTTAAAATCTGTTTGAGTAATAAAGAAGTGGTGGTTTTTCCATTTGTCCCCACCACCAAAATTACTCCCTGACTAACTTGCTCAAACAACAGGGGTAATAGACGAGAATGCAGACGACGAGCAATTTCTCCTGGCAAGACAGAGGCAGCACCCATGCCGAGGGTTCTCACTACTCCTGTAACCGTCTTCGCCACCCCAACAGCCAAACCCAAGCGAACCCGATCTAATAGTTGCATTTTATATTTCGCAAACATACATCTTGATAACCTATTTTGACCAAAAAAGCTATTAGCTTTTAGCTCTAAAATTTTCTTTGATATTCAAGTCGGACTTCATTACTGCTGCTCGTTTCCTCATCTCCGCTACTGTTAATAGCTTCAATTGCCTTATTAAATAGATTATGGCTATAGATCAGCCGCACAGAAGAATCGGCATTGATTTCGTAGATACCTTCGAGATCGGGATAGATAGTCAGGTAATCGAGGTTGATTTTTTTACCGAAACTAACGGTGGTATCTTCTACTTTATACAGGGCGCGGTCTAGAAGCGGATTAACCACAAACTTCTGTACTCCCAAGTCAAATAATTCTGCTTGACTACTACTACTAACATCCTTAGCCAAACCAACAAATTGATTACTTAAGAGGTTGACAATTTCTCCTTGATTGAGAGAAGGAGTACTGGTTAAGGCGATCGCTGAGGAGTCAATCAGACTGCGTTGAGCAGCAACATCGCCAGGATTAGCCTTGGTGTTCAGGGAAAAATTATCGCCAAAACATTGAGTGAAACGGTTTAATTCCTCCTCCGTATAATGGGCGGTATAGTCAGTGGCATTCCCCACCAAGGGTTGATTACTAGGATGAATATCGCAATTGAGACTAGAGGCTTGACTAAAATTAGGTAATATTTCTTCTGCTTCTCCATCAATTACTAAGTTAATTCGCACAGTTTGGCTATCATCATTGTTGGAGAGGGGGTCATCGATTTCATTGGAGTTAGATTCTGCTAGACGGAGGTTGTTGACTTCTCCTGTTTGAACATCCTCGACAGAAGTCCCTAAAATCACGTTCACATCAGGATTAAAGACCCCTGCCTTGGGATTAAAAATAATCGTATTTTCGCGATTACGAGCCAGATTAAAGCTGCTGCTAAATAAATTCACATCTGCCTTGGTTAACAGCAGTTTTCCTTGGGGAATGATATTCTTGGGTTCATCTACCGTGCCGTTGAGAATTAGACCCCCTTCTAGCTGAAAATTGTAGAGGGGCGTTTGCTGGAGCTTAAAATCTTGAAAATTGACTTTTAAATCGTTCAACTCTGTGACAAAAGAACTTGGTGCAGTATTTTGCAATACAGCTTTGGGAGTAGCTTTGTTACTTGCTTTTGCTCCTGATCCTCCTGACACCGTATTAATTACCTTAGTTTTGCCAATTTGGACTGCATCTTGCGCCGTCGGGACTTTAGTTTTAGGAATCGATATTTTTCCTTTGGCTAGGGTAACTTCTCCGCCAATTTTGGGTTTCAAAGATGCTCCCGTCACCGTCACCTGTCCTTCAACTCCCCCCTGATAGAGTTTGTCCATAGAGATCTTGCCTGGGGGCAGATTAATGGTTAGAGGATTTTCTAAACCTTGGACGGGGTTGAGGATGGGTAATTTACCTGTTACCGATAAATCTTTATCAGCGAAGGTGCCATCTAGAGTCTCGACATTAACGATCTGGTTATTGATGGTGATTTTTCCCGTGCCTTCAAATGGCTCAGTAAAGAAGGGGGTTTCGACGATCACGTTAGCATCATCAAGATTGACTACTCCAGTCGCAGCTAAATCATAGATTTTTTCTTTGCGGTTTAAATCTAACCGCGCACTCGCGTCCAGTTGAGCGTCTCCTTCTCCTCCTGTCCAGTGGAGATAGTTTTGACTTAGGGCATCTAAAAACACAAAGGCTTCTGATTGCAGATTGGCATGAGCAGTAAAGCGATCGCTTTTACCTCGAATAATTGGATAGGGAAGACTCGCCTCAACTTGAATGGCATCGGGGGCAGTGGTCTTAAAACCCAGTTTCCTACCATCATAAGCAAAATTACCTGCTATTTTCGCGGGGAGCAGGTTGCCGTTAAAAGCCCCATCAGTAAAGCTCACTTCCCCCTCTAGACTCGGTTTTTCGAGAGTTCCTTGGATAGTTCCTGCTGTATTGATTTCCCCCGCTAAGTCTACAGGAATGTTCACGAAACTGCCGATGTCGTCCACGGTTAAATTGGCGACAGAAAACTTAGCATCAGACTTTTGGGGTGATAGTTTCCCTTCCAGGGAAAAAATTGCTTCCTGAATCTCAACTCTAGCTGCTGCTAAATCCACTGTAGTTCCCTGAAGCTCTCCTGCCATCAAGATTTTAGGTAAAGCAATATATTGGGATTCTTCGATCACCAAGCCAAGGGGATTAACAATATTCGGGTAAGGAAGACGGGGTTGCCATTGCCAGTTATTGCCCTCAACTCGGAAATCGGCTTCAGGGACTTGAATTGTCCCCCCTAGAGTCACTTCCCCTGTGTATTTACCTTTAATGTCCAGTTTGCTAGGAATACTTCCAGTTTCCCGTAGGGCTGCATTCGCCTGTATTTGGCTATTAATCTGGCGCAATTGATTCAGCTTCCGAGCGATGGATTGATCCACCGTTTCATTAGCTGATTTCGGTTTCACCGTCGGAGTCTTGGCATATTCAGGAATATTAAAGACCTTAACCACATCTTCAATGGTAAACCACCGTAGGGTAGTGAGCAGATCCTGGATATATGCTTGGGGAATGTTTAATTTACCGTTGATTTTGCCCGTCTTTAGATTCAACGCAGCATTAAAATCATATTTACTGCGGTCTAACTTCAGAGAAGCACTGCTGATTTCGGCAAGCTGCTGCCCAGGGTCAAAGTTAAAGTTGGCGTTGAGTTGGTCGGCTTGGATATAGCCTAAACCAGGATTGGCTACTTGAATATCTCCCGTGGCTGCCAGGGTATAGAGATTGAGATCCACTGCTCCTGTAGTTGTTCCGTTTAAAGCTCCTTCGATGCCTGCTGCCTTAGCGGGAGCGAGGTTAAGCAGTGCCAGAGGAAAATTATCAATATCTAGGGCAAAGCGATCGCCGATTTTCTTGCCCACAGCAATGACGGGATTTTCGGTAGCTTCTCCCTGGCGCACTTCTAGGTTACTGGGTAGGTAGGGCAGTTTACAGTCACGGGTCTTACAAGGAACGGCTCTAGCAGCAATTACGTCTTGTTGCTGTTGTCCCTGAAGATTAAAACCAATTACTTTTTGGGGCTGGAGGTAAAGCTTGCCCTCCATGATCGGGTCAAAGGCAATCTCGTTAAAGGCAAAATCTAGTAAGCGCAGATCCCCTGTGAGACTGATGTTTTCTTGGGGTGCAGAAAGTAATTTTTGTCCCTTAAATTGACCGTTCAAGACCGCCTGACCCTTGAAATTAACGTTTTCTGCAATTAACTTATTATTCTGGGTAGTCCCCTCTACTAGCTGATCTATGGGCAAGCGGTCAAAGTCGAGATTAGCATTAACCTTCAGATTACTAGCAAGATCTGGCTTGTTGGTAATATTAGCGAGGATCAAATTCCCTTGAGCATTGAGTTGCTGTACCCCTGAATTGGCTGTAACTTGATTCACCGTCACGGGGATATTCAGTTCCTGGTTAATTAGCGGTCGGATATCCCCTGAAAAAGCCCCTTGAGCATTCAGATTATCTAGGGGTAACCCAGCCAGATTCGGGGGAGCAAATTTAGCGAGGAGTAATTTAGAGCTAAGATCCTGGGCATCAAAGTTTCCTTGCCACTGATTATTCCTCAGATTGGCGATCGCTTTAACTGTCCCCTCTGCCACTCCCAAATCGGCATCCACACGGGCATTAAAGGTACTGAGGTTAGCATCGTCAGCCAAGGTTAATAATTGCTGTAATTCGCCTGAAGCTGTTACCCGACTCCCTGTAACCTTGGCGGGGAGGGGTAAATTAGGCGCAAAACGATTGAGGTTAATCTGGCTAGTATTGGCTTGAGCTTTGATCTGACCTGAGTTTAATTGACTCTGGACTGCCACGGCTGCACCATCTACCAACAAGTCTAAATTTGCATCAGCTTTGAGACTTGTTAAACCAGGATTGTCTTTAAATGCTAGTAGCTGGGAAACTTTCCCTGAAGTGTTAATTGTTCCTGCGGAGAGTGACACTGCCACGGGAAGACTGGGCAGAAAAGTATCTAGCTTGATCTTGCTGGTAGTGGTCTGAGCTTGAATATTTCCACCCCTTAGCTGACTATTAACCACAACATCCCCACCATTAACATTGAGGTTGAGATCCGCAGTTCCCTTAATTTGCTCTATGCCCATCTGCTCTAGGCTGCCATTAAACTTAGCCTGAGCTTTATCCACCGTCAGGGGCTGATCTAAGTTCAAATTAGGGTTACTGTACTGTTGGACAAAAGGTCTGAGATTAAGGGCATTTGCGTTTAAGCTAGCCTGCCACTGTTTAGTTGCTAAATTGGCATCTGCCTTTAAATCTACCTTACCTGCGCCATAGGTAATTTTCGTGTCCCTCAGCAGTAGATCTTGATTGATAATAAATAATTTACCTGAACCTGCCACATCTTCTAGGTTACTGGCGCTGGAGTTGGCAAGGTTGAATTTAACCACCCCTTGCGGATTACTTAATCTGCCGTCAATCTTGCCTTCTGCTTGTAGATCGCCGATTACTACTTTTGGCGGTAATTCATAGTAAGGATCAACCAGTTTTCCTGTGGGTAAATCGGCAGTAAAACTCAGGGCTAGAGGCATCTTGGTGTTATCTATCGGCTGCTTACTTGCCATCGCCTCTCGGAGACTAGTCTTAATGCTACCTGCCACCATCATCGTCCCCCCCGTCTCAGGGACAATCTCCACCCCTTCTAAGACGACTTGATCTAAGTCTCCACGGAAATCAGCATCAATTTTCTGGAAACTCGTTTGCGCGATCGTTACCTTCTGGGTATTGTGAATTTTCCCCGTCAGTTTGGGGTCTTTAATCTTCCCTCGTAGTTGAACCTGGGCTGCTATTTCCCCGGCAATGTCTCCAGAGAACTGTTTGGTTAGCTGCTCAGGGAGGCTAGCTAGTTGCAGCGGCAGGACATTAACATCTAAATTGTAGCCAGTATCTAAGTTCACCTGTCCAGCCACTTGGGCGGTAATATTGCCTAGAGTTGCCTGAGTCTGGTTAACTTCGGCATTACGACCACCAAAATTAAGCTGGGATTCTGCTGTCAGAGGCGCTTTTAAATCTGTAGCTTCTCCTGCCAGGTTTTGCAGATTAACTTTTCCTTGGACACTAGCTGAGTTAATTTCGGCAAGGGAGGGCAGATTAATCTCTAAATCAGCATTGAGAGTGCCACTATCAATCTTGAGGGGAAGCGGTAAAAATTTGGCTACATTGGCTAAAACCAAATTCTCCACCAGCAATTTTGTCTCGGTGCTGCCAGTTTCTAACTTAGTTTCTCCCTGAATGGTGGCATGCGCCTCTTCGATAGTTGCGTCGAGGTCATATTCAGCCAGCTTTTGTTTCTGGTTAAACCGCCCCTTGCCATCTAGCTGTCCTTGAATAGCATCCTGTTGGTAAGGTATCGCCGTAATCTTGGCTTGTTCCACATCCAGATCGACATCCAAGTAGACGAGGGGGTCTTTCTTGTCTGGATCTTCCTTGATAAAGTCGAGATTGACCCATTCCCCATTTTGCTCTTGTTCGAGATAAATATCAGGGTGCAGGAGGGCTACGTTCAGGGGTAAAGTGCGCCGAAATAAGAGCGGAAAAATATTAAACCCAACTTTCAATCCTTCTACCGTTACCTTGTCTGGATCAGTCGCCGTCGGGGGAATAATTGTCTTGCCGAACTCAATGCCCTTGAAGGAAAAACCCTTAACCTCTCCCAAATCCAGGGGACGCTCAATCGTCTCTCCAATTTTTTGTTCTAAAAACGGGGATAATTTTTTATTGACTAATACTTTTGTTCCCCAGTAACCCAAACTACCCAAAGCTGCGATCGCGATTACCCCCCCTGTTACCGTTTTGGGGGACGACTTGAGCTGCTGCAATAACCCTTGCAAACCCTTTGGTTTCTCTGGTTCAGCGTTGGGGGGAGACTTCATAGGTTTAGTCATAATCTCAATTTTTATGAGTAGCTCGGACTAACTACCACTCTTTAAGCATAATAAAAAATTAATAAACTAAGATCCTACTCTGCTTTTATTAATTTGCCTCTCCTCAAAGTAAAGATTAATCAACTCGTTCCCTCGGTTTCAGGACACAAGTAAGCTTGCCCAACTAACACTCCACCAGTTTTCATTGTATCGGTCTTGATTTAAGGGTTTTTTTAACTGTTTAACAGCATTCTGATGTATAAAAACACTCATTTTTTTAGTAGTGTGTTCAATGTTTCTTGTAATTTGATTTCTCGGTCTTCCTCCGTTAGAGTTTCATCATCTACATTTATCATGATCGTTAACTACTAGTTCGGATAGTTCGGAGCTTAATCCTAGATGCATCACAATACCTATGATCGACTTAGTGGCAGTTGGTGGGGAAGTATTATCGGACAAACCATCGTTGATCAATCGGTTAATTCCTTTAATCCCTTTACTCAACCTTGGCTGCTAGAGCGCCGTAAAATAGCTGAAATGCTTCTGGCTCAAGAGCTAAACACGACTAATTCAACTGATTTATTTTCCGCTTCAGCTTTTCAATCTGCTGCCAATATGACAGAGCCAATAGATCAAGTTGACGACTTGAAATATAATGGTAATTTACTGTCTTTGTTACCTGTAATCATTTTTCAGACCGATGAGCAGGACTTACGCCGAAAACTCAGGGAAAAACATAACTTAAAATCAGCAAATTCCCCTAGTAACATTTCCCTTAGTCAAGACGTACTAATATGGAGCTGTTTACTAAATATCGCCTTAAATAATCGATCTAGTGGGTTAGCCCAAAAGACAGTAAGTACAGTAATGGAGGAGATCTTCAATCATCATGTAGTGCCAAAAAGTCCATTAACAGACCAGTTGAGATTAGTGTTTTCAGCAATTCAAAGGGGCAGTAGCCTAACCCAAGTAGTAGAGCAGTTATCCTCTAAAGATCAGTCTTCCGCAACAGCGATCGCTTTAGCTTGGTATTGTTTTGCTACCACTCCCCACGACTTTAAATTATCTGTCACCAGAGCAGCCCGCATTGAGTCTAATCAGGGATGGCTGATCACTACCCTGACTGCCACTTTATCTGGTGCTTACAATGGTATGGCTTTAATTTCTCAGAGTCGGAGAGTGAATCCAGAGCAAGATCCAGAAGCCCAGAGCAATTGGCATTTAGAAAACCAGCTTTTAACAAAATTATTTAGGTCTTGGTTAGGAATTTATTCGACGGAGGGAGATGGTGAGTCTTATAATCTCAAGCTAGATGCGATCGCTTTACCAAAAGTTATTCAACCTCGTCATAAATTGAAAATTATTTCACAATCTTCTTTCTAACCCCTATACCCAACCACAGTGACACCTTATGCTTGTATGTATTATTTATTTTGCTACAACGTAATCCCTGACTAAAATTAAATCTAAAATTAAACTTAAAATTAAACTATGGCTATGGCGGTTTTATAGCTTCTAAAAATCCTCACCTATGATGAAAAGCTGGCGTTCCCTAATCCAAAAAATTGCAGGATGGCGATACAGATATCAACACCAAGGATTTGCCTGGTGGGGAACAAACTTTCGCCATCAAACTTTAGGTAATTCGTCTCATAGCTCTCATTTCGGACAATCGGGCAGAAGAAAACACCAGACCAAATTGAGAGATTTTGTCGTAATCTTCGTCTTAAGCATTATGGCCTTAACCAGCGTAGTCGGTTACCGATTTTATAACCAGCCCCAATTAACCGTAGGTAAAATTTCTCCCCTAACCATTAAAGCGCCCTTCTCTACAGAGTTTGAAGACACCCAAACCACCATAGAAAGGAGGAAGGAAGTCCAAACTGGAATTGTTCCCATTCTCAAGCAGGATGAAGTATTAAACCAAGAAATCAGCCATAAGTTGGCATCCTACCTGAAACAGATTGATGGACTGAGGAAAACCGCAGCCCCCTTTCCTTTTGCTGCTCCCCAAATCCTCTCCTTAGCTAGCCAAAAATATATTCGCTTGTGTTCAGAATCCGAATTTAAAGCA
>JBEANW010000314.1:0-5370 GCA_041165225.1 Cyanobacteriota bacterium
CTCTTTTCAGCCATCACAGATGCCAGCTCAAGTAGTTACTATATTGTCTGCTGAAGAAATTCGTCGCACGATTAACCGTTTAGCTTCCCAGATTGTGGAATGTTCAGGAGACTTATCCCAAGTAATTTTATTAGGCATTCATACTAGAGGCGCACCTTTAGCTCATCTATTAGCCAAGCAAATCGAAATTCTCGAAAACACATCCGTTGCCGTTGGAGCGATCGATGTTACTTTTTATCGTGACGATTTAGATAAAATTCGGACTCGTATTCCCGCTCAAACCAAGATTCCGATGGATTTAACAGGTAAAACTGTAGTGTTAGTAGATGATGTCATCTATAAAGGTAGAACTATCCGTGCTGCCCTTAATGCGATTACTGAATATGGTAGACCAGAATCCATTAGGCTAGCGGTACTAGTAGACAGGGGACACCGCCAGCTTCCCATACATCCTGACTTTACAGGCAAAGAGTTACCTACAGCTTCAGAAGAGAAGATCAAAGTATATCTGAATAATCTTGATGGTAAAGATGTGGTGGAATTAATTAAAGATTAGATGGAGCTAGCCTAAATTTAATTCAATTACAGTATTACACAAGTTATATTTGTCATACAAAGCTATTATTCTGTTGAAGCTGTTATGACTTATCGTCTGAGAATTGCTGATTTACCCGTCAGCGAGCGACCCCGTGAAAGATTGATGGCGGTGGGAGCAAAAAACCTTTCTGAGGCAGAATTAATTGCGATTCTCATTAATACAGGGCAAACGAAAGGCAACTTATCAGCGATTGGTCTAGCGCAGCATATCCTTCAGGAATTGGGCAAATATAAACGCGCACCTTTGGATGTTTTGCGAGATGTCAATCCTCGCGAATTAATGCGAATCCCTGGGATTGGCCCTGCCAAGGCAGCTACGATCATTGCAGCAGTCGAGTTGGGCAAGCGTACCTTTATCTTTAAACCCAATGAGCGAGTTACCGTAGATAGTCCAGCATCCGCAGCAGCAGTCTTGAGTAATGACTTGATGTGGCAGCATCAGGAACGTTTTGCGGTTTTAATGCTAGATGTCAAAAACTATTTATTGGCTACTAAAATTTTAACTATCGGTACGGCTACGGAAACTCTAATTCATCCCCGTGAAATATTTCGAGAAACAGTGCGACAAGGTGCAACTAAACTAATTGTTGCCCACAATCATCCTTCTGGAAATCTAGAGCCTTCTCCTGAAGATATTTATTTAACCGAACAATTATTACAAGGTTCACAGTATTTAGATATCCCGTTGTTAGATCATTTGATCTTAGGTAATGGCAATCATCAAAGCCTCAGACAAGGGACGGATTTATGGGAACGTTTTCCCCAGGGAGAGTAATATCAGATTCACTTAAGTTTAAAAGCGATCGCCTTGCCTAATTTCTAGGCATAAATCAATCTTCCTTTAGGCTCAGGAATGATTCGACCAAGTTCCGCTGCTGTTTCAATCCACTCTTTGATGATTACTTCTATTTTAGTGACGGCATCTTGATAAGTTTGACCATCAGCCATACAACCAGGTAATTCGGGAACTTCAACTAAAAAGCAGTTGTCTGATTCACTCCAATAAATAATTAGTTCATATTTAATCGACATCAGTACCACCCAAACGATATTGAATAATTAGGTTTCTAATTTGCTTGACTTGATAAGCTTTTGCCTTGCTACCTAATGGTTGTATATTGATTATCTCTAATATATCTTCTCTAGTAAATATGTGATGATCTCCTTTGATCCTCTCTGTAAAATTAAGACGAGATAATAATTGTTTCAGCTCTGAAAAGCTAATGTTTCCGTCAGAAGTTCCATTTAATATTTTAACCAGCAATTTCTGATATTTTCCCATCTCTATTCATGCTAAAGAATCACTTCAATACAACTTCACTAATCTTTCCTGCTTCTACTGCCAGGACTTGAGAATCTTTAATCCAATCATGATTAAAAGTGTCGATGTGGGTGGTAGTAATAATGGTTTGAAAGCGATCGCCGATTACTTCTAAGAGTTGTTTCTGGCGACTAGGGTCTAGTTCGGCTAAGACATCATCTAACAGCAGTAAAGGTGGTTCCCCTACTACTTCTTCAATCAGCTTCAATTCCGCTAGTTTTAAAGCTAATACGAGGGTGCGCTGTTGTCCTTGGGAGCCATAGTAACGAGCAGGGGTTTGGTTAATCACAAACTCAATTTCGTCGCGGTGGGTGCCGACCATTGTTTTGCCCTGATACTGCTCCGCCAGACGGCGGTCTTTAATTTTAGCCAAGAAAGCCTGTTGCACCACCAGAGGGTCGTCTTCTAGCCACTGGACATTAGGCTGATAATTAACCTCTAAGCGTTCTGTTTCGCCACTAATGCGCTGGTGCCAAGATTCGGCAATGGGAGCAAGCCTGGCTATTACCCTGGCCCGCCGCCGTGCCACCCTAGAACCTGCGGAGGCTAGTTGTTCGTCCCATAATCTAAGCTGCGGTTCAAATGTCCCCAGTTCGATGGATTCGTTTTCTTGTCTGACAGCACGAATTTTTTTGAGCAAGGCATTACGCTGTTTCAGCACCTGGTTATACTGCTGTAAAATACTGGCATAGACTGGTTCTAGTTGAATCAACAAGCCATCTAGCCAACTCCGCCGAGCATCGGGCGCACCCCTCACTAAGTCTAAATCTAGGCTAGAAAACTGGACTGCATTAAGTAATCCCAAAAAGTCTAGCTGACGACGCAAAGTTTCTTGGTTAACCGCTACAGTACGCCTTCCTTGTTTACGGAACACCACCTTGAGTTCACTAGTGCCATAGGCTCGTTCAACGGTGGCATCAACCTGTCCCGTGGTGGCAGAATCTAAAACCAATTCGCGATCGCGACTTGTACGATGACTCTTGAGAGATGCCAGTAATTCTACTGCTTCTAACAAATTAGATTTTCCTTGGGCATTATTGCCCACCAAGATCGTCTTCTGTGCCGTAAATTCAATCTGGCGATCGACGTAATTCCGAAAGGAACGCAGGCGCAAGCTCTTGAGATACATTTGATTTTTAAGCTTATTTTTAAGCTATTCCCCTGGGGAAGAAACAAATTCAGGCTTTTGTGCTAATTCAGCCAGCTTTTCCTTGTCCTTCCGTCGTTTTTTAGCATATAACTGAATGCTCGCCACCATAGAGAGAATTAAAGCAGCTACTAACCAAGTTGCAGCATCAAGAGGCAAGCTGTCTTTAAACACAGCTAACAGCACAATCAACACCAGTAGAATTGTGGGGGCTTCATTCAAGGCTCTGAACTGCTGTCCTGTCCATTGGCATTCTCCCACAGCCAATTGCTTCATAATCCTCTGACAGAGAAAATGATAGCCGATCAGCAAAATGACAAAGGCCAACTTAATATGCAGCCAAGTTGATTTAAGGATTTCTGGTTCGGTAGAAATCAACCCAATTGCCATCGCCACCGTGACTATCATCCCAGGCGTGGTGATAATACCGTAGAGTCGCTGCTCCATGATGCCATACTGTTTCTTGAGGATGCTGCGGGCTGGTTCGGGTTCTTGTTCTGCTTCGGCGTGATAAACAAACAACCGTACCAAATAAAATAACCCTGCAAACCACACCACGATGCCAATTAGGTGAAATGCTTTAAACCAGTAATAAGCCATAAATATCGGGATAATATTGCAATGAAAAACCTTTTCCTATGTAAGTAGAGTGTATATTTTCTGGCAACTCACATTCCATCTACGCAATAAAATTTTAAGGACTGGTCTGATTTTCCCTAATTTAAACTATCGAAATTTAAGTAATTAGCAAAATTGAGATAACGGGACTGGCCAGATTTGAACTGGCGACCTAGCGCTTCAGATTGGTGTAGGTTTCCCTACTCTCTGGACTATCCCTTCACCCTGGGCAAAATTACAAGATGCCTTTAGGTGGTGGCCGTTATGTTGCAGACAGTTCTAGTAACTAGACTCAAAACAAACCATTTCCTGCTTTTATACCTGCAACCAGTCTCTGCACCTTCTTTACCAGGAACAATAAAGCTTGGCTCAAGATTACCTTGGTCATCAACAAACTCGTTAACAACTTTAGGCTTCCTTGAATTTGACCACATTCATTAACGAGGTTTCCCTCATCATGCCCGATGTTTCAGGAGGCACTTGCTCTATCCACCTGAGCCACAGCCCCTCGTATATCTCAAAGTTAATCTCTAAGGAGATCTCCATCAAGATAAACCAACAAGACAAAGCAAACCTAAACAAAGATATTTATGTATATAAAACTTTACTAGATTAATAAATATTGCAACATCGATTCATACTTCTGTTATCTAAAGAAATAAATTTATTATCAATTCAGGAAAAAAAACGCAACCGAAATTTAGGAGAAAAATACTGTGACTTATCTAACCCTCTTGGCAGCAACTGTACCTCAAACTGTGTCTTGGAGTCCTAAAGTGGCTTTTGTGATGATTGCCTGCAACGTGGCGGCGATCGCTTTTGGCAAATTTACAATTAAAAATCAGAGTGCTGCCCCTGGTTTACCTTCTCCTGCCTTGTTTGGTGGCATGGGACTACCTGCTTTATTAGGGACTACTAGTCTGGGTCATCTTTTGGGAGTTGGCATGATCTTGGGTCTAGCTAATGCTGGCGCTCTCTAAGAGTTTACTCTTTAAGGACAGAAATGAGGATAGGAGGCAGAGAGTTTAATTTGTCTTCTTCCTTGTTCCTGTCTCTAGTAACCTCAGCAAAATATTAATTCATACCAAAAAATGTAGATAACTTGAGCTTATCCGACTCAAACTGGGCATACTAATTCTAGATTTTAGTTGCCAGTGCAGGAAAAGCTTTGAGTTTAACTTCTAAGGAAAAAGCCAAAAAGTCTCTCGTCTTGGGGACATATATTATTGCAGGCGGTGTTAGCAGCGTCCTAATTCTATTTTTGCTGAGGAAAAGCTTCTTCCTCGATAGCCAGTCGGCTACAAAATATCATCGCGATATCGATGTTGCACTTGATGAAGTACATAAACTAGAGCATAACTTTCTTACTTCTCAATTTAATACTTTAAACCCAGAAATAGCAGATGAGCTAGATATTCTAGAAGATAGTCTTAAATCTCAGATTGATGTGGTAAAGCAATCCTTGACTGCTCTCAAAGCAACTCCTCACTTTTTATCTCAGCAACAGCAGGATCAAATTAAAAATAACCTCAAAAATCAAGAGATTTTATTGGCTTCTCGCTATCAAGCAATTAAGCATCTATACAATAATCAAGCAGTTTTCCATCAATCTTGTGCAAAAGCAAGTAGCTTAAAACAGGAACTGGTGGATAATCAAGGAACCGTAAGTCTTAATCTCGTTGGCGAT
>JBEANW010000315.1:0-9461 GCA_041165225.1 Cyanobacteriota bacterium
TATTGTCTTCTCTGACTCTCAACTGATGCCAAGGGGAAGAACCAACCCGATTAGTTAGATATAGTTCTAGATAAGGGTTACTGTTGTCTCTAGTATTTTTTTTAGTCGTTTTTTCTGCCAATAAAGATAATGGCTGCCAGCGGATTCCTAACGTTCCAGGAATTTTATCGGCTAATCGTCCATTATTAAAACTATTGCCTTCCCCAACTAAATTAGCCCCGATTTCTGCGGTCAAGCTGACTTCTTGGGTAAGAGCGATCGCGAACCCCAGATTAAAACCACCAATCTCTAATCCCTGTCGCTGGGCATAACCCAAGATCGGCGTGAACCATACTGAAGTATTGGGGTTGATTTCGTACTGTATTGGCAAGGAAGCTGTCAGAATGAGCAATTTGCCCTTGCTGCCTTCATCGCCCCCAGGAGTAAAAATCGGTACTGTTTTAGCTATATCTCGATTGGCAAAAGTATCCGCATCATTATTCACAAAATTCAGAAAGGGTTCATTGGTTAAACTAACCGTACCAGCCGCACTGAGAGTTATGGGAGCATTTTCTTGCTGATTGAGCAACCTAACTTTTGCGCCGATTCCCTGTTCCGACTCATCCACTTCTCCCGACACATAATCCAGAAAAATCCCCCCCTCAAAGTCTTGGAGCAAGCCGTAGCGAACTGCGGTTAAGATTCCCTGGCTCCCTCCTTGTAAGTTCAAGACCAATTTACCACTAGGCAGCGTTCCGCCATCGAAAAAAGCAATCCCATCAGTAGTGAGAGATTCTGCTTGATGATGGTCATTGGCTAAATTGGCGTACTGGCGATTACCAGGGAAGGCATCGGGCATAAATCTAATATTAGCCCCCAACCCTAAAAAGTCGCGATCGGCAGTTAAAGATAAAGGTGCAAAACTACCAAAGGTGTTGGTAGCATAAAGATCCAAAGCCAGTTGTGGATTAGTCAGATAACGTAAGCCCGCGTTATAGGCGATCGCCCGATCTGGTTCTCCAGAATCACGATTAATACTATTATTTCCTGTCAGAGGTACAAAGACATCACTAACTAGGGATAGTTGGTCATTAATTCGATAGGAAACACCACCACCCAAGCCCAGCACTGTACCAAAAGAACTATCTTGATTGTTCGGCAGGCGGTGAAAAAAAACGGCACTCTCGTCTTTAAAGAATGCCAGGGTAGGGGTAAGACTTAATTGCCAGCGATCGCTAACATCAACAGTAAGGGGAACGGCAAAAGAGACAAACACATCTCGGTTATTGATTTCCGCGCTGCTTCCCCCTTGAGTAAACATAAAGCCCCTGGTTCCCCAAGAAGCGGCCACGACTCCACTCAAAGAGCGATCCCCTGATGGATTTTGCCAAATACGCTGTTTAAGCTCTAGAGCAGCCTCATTATCTTCCGTGCGCTCCGAAATAAAATCCCCCTGCTTGACGGGGGAACTACTGTCTACGTGCTGAAACTGGAGACTTAGCTGTAGCTCATCGCTAATGCCCCAACTAAAGCCTGTATTGAAGTTAACGGCGCTATCACTATTGTCCACTGCCCCCCGAACTAAATCAGGAAAGAAGAAGCTACGAGTATCGAGATTAATGACTACCTCACCGCTGGACAACTGATTTGCCGTGGGTTGAGAAAACAGGAATTGTCCTAGGGGAGTGAGGGTGATTTTGCCTTGGTCTACCTTAGACGGATCACTCTTGGATGGATCACTGTTCGCCTCTGGTAAAGATGATGGTAAAGCGAGAGTGGGGTGTTCTCCCAGCAGCAAAATAATTGAACTAAATAGCCCCATCAACAGTTTATTCATGCGATCGCCTTTTACTCCCTACCTCAACCAAAGCTATGGATTAGTTATGGTTGAGAACTACACCAAAGCTAGATTTTATCAGCAAGAAGTAACAGGATCACAGAGGCAATAATGAGCGATCTCTTTTATTCTTAATCGATCATTAAATATTAGACATGGCTTAAAACTTATACTTAAAGTCTTTATTCCCTTGATAATTAGATAATTTCGCTAGCTCTTCGGGAGTCTTGATTCCTGGTTCGAGTTTGCCGTTAATTTCCCAGGTGGGAAACGACTCAATTTTGGCGGCTCGACAGACATCTGGTTGGGGGTTTTCGCCTTCAGGAGCGCACTCAACGTAGTTAATCTTGCTAAATGCTTTTTTGCCGAACAATTGCTTCTGCTCGAAGCAGTGAGGACACCAATAAGCACCATACATTTTTAACCCTGTAGCTGTTAAGTGCTTGGCTAGAGCAATTTCCGCTTTTCCCGAAACCGAACTCATTTCCCAGCCGTGGGGAGCAACGTAAGCTCCTTGTGGCTCAATAATCTCAATTTTGCCGTCTTGGGGATCAACTACCTCATCCGCCAGCGCATCGCCATTAATCCCCGAATAGATACCCAGGGTGACAACAAGGGTCAACAAAGCGACGATCGCCCCCGTAAAGAGAATCTGCCCCAAATCTTCCCAATCTCGACCAGTTAGGGTCAAAATCAAGAGACTGAGGGAGAATCCAGCCGAGCTAAGACAGTAGGGACAGAGAGTTTTTAATTCCGTTGCCAAGATATACATCAAGTAGGCGCTGAACACCGTCATCGCTATACTCCCTGCCAATAATAGCCACCAGGTGGCATTCTCGCTCTGCTGCTTGAGTTTTTTCTGGGTGTCTGCCCGAATAGCTAAAGGAACTAAAGCAAAAATCGCCATACTGATATAAGCCAGACAGCCAAACAAGCTGAGAGGTAGACCAAACACCGTTGCATAGTCACTGTTCAAGACTCCTCCACAGCCAGCAGCGGGAGAGTCAGCGGAGCAAACTGGCCCTGTCCCCGTAAGTTTGGTAATAGTTAGATAAGCAGTTAGGACTGCTCCTGCGATCGCGATCGCGCCAATGATTGGTCTTGACCAACGATAAATCCAGGGTAGAGAACGACGACGACGCATAATTTAAGCATTAATTGGTAGTTTTTACAGGGGAATTTTAAATAACCGAAAAACTCCCCCAAAAAATTTATTTCTCAGATTATAGCTTGAGTTAAATTTGTCTCTTATGTTTGCTACTGCCATTTATCTTTTAGAAGCTTATAGCTTATAGCTTATAGCTTATAGCTCATAGCTCGTTTACTTTTGCCACTGCTTAACAGAAGTATTCGATTCAGTAGCTAATGCAGTCCTTGGCGGAGTCGATCTCGCTGCTTCGACAAACTGCGATACTCTAATCGGGTCAATGGTTTCACTGATTTTACCCTGACGCTTGAGGGAACTAGAGACAATCACTCCATCCGCTGCCTGCATTAACTGCGGGATATTTGTCCAATCCGCCCCACTACCAATCAAGACAGGGGTGTCTCCCGCGGCGGCGGAAGCTAGCTCTAAATCTTCTTGGGTTGGAGGGCTACCCGTTGCCCAGCCCGAAAGAATTACCCCATCCGCTAAACCTCGTTCGATCGTATCTTGGACAGCGGTAGTCAAATTGGGAGTTCCCAAGGGACGAGCATGTTTAACCAGGACATCAGCCAAAATTGCGACTTCTGAACCTAATTCTCGACGATATCGCAGTAATTCATGGGCTTTGCCCTCAATCAAACCTTGATCCGTTGCCATTACTCCCGTGAGGACGTTAACTCGAATAAACTGAGTTTGGGTACAAGTAGCGATCGCCATCGCGCTACGAGCATCATTCCGCAGTACATTGATTCCAATGGGTAACATGACCATGCCCTTCAAGCGATCGACGATTAAGGTCATAGCGCTGACTACAGCGGGATCAACACAATCCTTAACAAAAGGAGCATCAAAAAAGTTTTCGATGATAATTCCGTCTACTCCTCCTGCGGCTAAAGCAGTTGCTTCTTGTTCCGCTCGGGCAATTACCTCTTGCAGTTTTCCTTGCCAACGGGGGGAGGTAGGTAGGGGAGATAAATGAACCACACCAATTACTGGATTATCTGCTTGAAAAATATGTTTTAATTTCACTTTAATTCCGTCACGCCTGCTTGCTCCCTTCAAAGTTAACTATTATCTCAGACGGAGCTAGGTACTGTATATACTAAAATCGACATCAATCTTCAAACTTTTTTAAGATTTAAATAAGATTTGAACCAGTGTTTTCTCAAGTTTTTATTCCCAGAGTTGAGTTTATCTGTTAATATATTTTAACGAAAAGGTTATTTACGTATCTCTACAGATATGTATGATCTCAAGTTCAGAACCCGTCAGAGGCGGTGTCTTAAATAGTTTTGCGGCAGATGAACTGTCTGGTTAGCTAATGCTCCACCGCGAAACTAGGAAGCAAAAGCCCACAGTTTGGTCTTAAAAACTAAGCACTATCATTTTAAATAGCTCTTACGGGCCATCAGGTTAACGCTTCAACCAAGATATTAAGTCTGACCAATGGTCAATCAAAGTCTTGTCAACTCCTGACAAAGCAATTTAGACCATTAATCTAAACTTGTGTAAACTCATCACAAATTTGAGCAAAGTCTCTAAAATTTAGGATCAAGAATGGCAAATAAGCCAACCATAGCTATATCCCATTTGGGATGTGAAAAGAACCGAATCGATTCAGAACATATGCTGGGCTTACTAGCTCAAGCAGGTTATCAAATAGACTCCAACGAAGAGTTAGCCGATTATGTAATTGTTAATACCTGTAGCTTTATCCAAGCTGCGCGAGAAGAATCAGTTCGTACCCTAGTTGAACTGGCCGAAGCCGACAAAAAAATCGTCATTACTGGCTGCATGGCACAGCATTTTCAGGGAGAACTTTTAGCCGAGTTACCCGAAGCTGTAGCCGTTGTGGGTAGTGGAGATTACCACAAAATTGTAGATGTAATTGAACGCGCCGCAACAGGAGAACGAGTCGAAGAAGTGACTCCCGAACCTGTATATATTGCCGATGAAACCGTTCCCCGCTACCGTACTACCACAGAAGGTGTAGCCTATCTGAGAGTAGCGGAAGGCTGCGATTATCGCTGTGCTTTTTGTATTATTCCTCATTTGCGAGGTAATCAGCGATCGCGTTCTATCGAATCGATCGTCACCGAAGCAAAATCCCTGGCAAGTCAAGGAGTACAAGAAATTGTCTTGATTTCTCAGATTACCACCAATTACGGTGTAGATCTTTATGGCAAACCAATGCTAGCCGAGCTTTTGAGGAAGCTAGGTCAGGTGGATGTGCCTTGGGTCAGAATTCACTACGCTTATCCCACGGGACTCACCCCCGAAGTATTGGCTGCCATTCGAGATACACCGAATGTTCTACCCTATCTCGATCTCCCGTTACAGCATTCTCATCCTGAGATTTTGCGGGGGATGAACCGACCCTGGCAGGGAAGAGTCAACGATGGCATTATTGAGAGAATTAAGGCTGAACTTCCAGAAGCGGTGTTGCGTACTACCTTTATTGTGGGTTTCCCTGGGGAATCCGAGGCTCATTTTCAACATTTGAGAGATTTTGTCGAACGTCATCAGTTTGACCATGTGGGGGTGTTTACTTTCTCCCCTGAAGAGGAAACTCCCGCCTATACTATGGCAGAGCAAGTGACCACGGAAGTTGCCGAACATCGCCGAGATCTGCTGATGGAGTTACAGCAACCCATCGCTGCTGCTAAAAATAGTGCCTGTGTTGGTCAACGGGTAGATGTTTTGCTAGAGCAAGAACATCCTGAGACGGGACAACTGGTGGGGCGTTCGGCGCGCTTTGCTCCAGAAGTTGACGGGCTAGTCTATGTCAGGGGGAACGCTTCCCTGGGGTCGATAGTTTCAGTCGATATTACCGCTGCTGATGTCTACGATCTTTATGGAGAAATAGCAGTGAGGGCAGCTTGTGTAACTTCTGGATGAGTTACCTGCTCGATTACTGTTGATTGATCCCTTGGATCTCGCTATCTCTTGGCTCAAGGGACACCGACGTGGATTATTTCCCCCCAGAGCAAGCAATAATTTTTGACCAACCATTACAAACCATTACAGTAGAAATACCAAAACTTATGACGACGACTTTGACTTTTAAAGATTTAGGATTGTCCACAGCTACTCTCTTGCAACTAGAGGGGTTGGGTTTTACAGATCCGACACAAATTCAACAAGATGCAGTGCCAGCAATGCTTCAAGGCAAAGATATTGTGGGTCAATCCCAAACAGGGACAGGTAAAACCGCAGCCTTTGCCCTACCTGCTCTGGAGCTGGTTGATGCGGATAATAAAGCAGTACAGGCGTTGATTTTAACCCCTACTAGAGAACTAGCT
The DNA here is from genome assembly GCA_041165225.1 of Cyanobacteriota bacterium. Classification (GTDB taxonomy): domain Bacteria; phylum Cyanobacteriota; class Cyanobacteriia; order Cyanobacteriales; family Xenococcaceae; genus Waterburya. The sequence goes on from JBEANW010000315.1 coordinate 6,266, forward strand.
CAACAGGTGGGAGAAGCCATAAATGATTTTTCCTCGAAAGAAAGAAGAGTATCTTCTTTGACTGTTTATGGCGGTCAATCAATCGAAAGGCAGATTAGTAGATTGCGTCGGGGAGTTCAAATTGTTGTCGGTACTCCTGGACGAGTAATTGATTTGTTAGAACGCCGAGAACTAGTTTTAGATCAGTTAAAACTGGCGATTCTGGATGAAGCCGATGAAATGTTAAGCATGGGCTTTATTGACGACATCAAAAAAATTCTGCGCCGTACCCCCGACACCCGACAAACTGCTTGTCTCTCGGCTACCATGCCCAGGGAAATTAAAGACCTCATCAACAACTTTTTAACCGACCCAGTTTATATTACGGTTAAACAACAGGAAGCTGCTCCCGCAAGAATTGAGCAGAGAGTCTATTTAGTACCCCGTGGCTGGCAGAAAATCAAGGCATTACAGCCTATTTTAGAAATCGAAGAGCCAGATTCGGCGATCATCTTTGTCCGTACCAAACGTACTGCCAGCGAACTAACTAGTAAGCTCCAGGAGGCAGGTCACAGCGTGGATGAATATCATGGTAACTTAAGCCAAGTTCAGCGGGAAAGACTAGTTAAGCGCTTCCGTGAAGGTAAAGTCAAAATGGTGGTGGCGACGGACATTGCTGCTAGAGGTTTAGACGTTCAAGATCTGACCCATGTAATCAACTACGATCTGCCCGATAACACCGAAACTTATATCCACCGTATTGGCCGTACTGGTCGTGCAGGTAAAACAGGTACAGCTCTAGCGATCGCTCAAGCTGGAGATCGTCGTGCCATCAAGCAGATTGAACGTCGGATGCGAGCTACCTTAGAAACTGCCCAAATTCCTAATCGCGCCCAAGTAGAAGCCAAGCGGATTGGTAAACTCAATAGTCGCATTAAGGAAACATTGGCAGGAGAAAGAATGGCTTCCTTCCTCCCTTTGGTGAGAGAATTGGGTAGTGAGTATGACGCTCAGGCGATCGCTGCTGCTGCCCTGCAAATGGTCTATGACCGCGATTGTCCTAACTGGATGAAAGGCGAATGGGATATTCCTGAAGATAGCTTCAACAAACCCTTGGTTAAAGGGAAGAAAACTGGTCGCTCTACCCCAAAAGCTAGCTATACCAAGACCAAATCCTTACCCAGAACTAAGCCCCAAGGAAAATTGCGCTCGGGAGTAATTATCGAGCAGTAGATCTGGTATCAAACTCTTGGCAGTTTTAAAGTGTGTTAAAGATCTAAAATTAGGGTACTTTAAGACTGCGAGTAATTTTGGTAACAATTGTCATCACTTATGGTCAAATAAGGATAGTCAAATAAGCCAAAAGCTCCTCCTAAACATTAACTACCATAGCTCCCGTGACTCTCAGTATTCCTCCAACCAACTTGTCTTACCCCATGATCGCCAAAACGGCGAATAATTGGCAGGGTTTAATCGAAACCTATCGTTCCTATCTGCCTGTAAGCGAGACTACTCCTGTAGTTAGTTTATTAGAGGGTAATACCCCATTGATTTCCGTCCCCGCGATCGCAGATCGCATTGGCCGTGGAGTCAAGGTGTATGTTAAGTATGATGGTCTGAATCCTACGGGGAGCTTTAAGGATCGGGGGATGACCATGGCAATTTCTAAGGCCAAGGAAGTAGGGGCAAAAGCCGTCATTTGTGCCAGTACAGGCAATACCTCCGCCGCCGCCGCTGCCTATGCTCGTCGGGCAGGAATGAAGGCGTTTGTGATTATTCCCGATGGTTATGTAGCTTTGGGTAAATTAGCCCAGGCTCTACTCTATGGAGCGGAAGTAATTGCGATCGACGGTAATTTTGATGATGCCCTGGGTATTGTACGGGAGATTGCCGAAAAATATCCTGTTACCTTAGTCAATTCAGTTAACCCCTATCGCCTCCAGGGGCAAAAAACCGCAGCCTTTGAAGTGGTGGATGTGTTGGGCAATGCTCCCCACTGGCTCTGTATTCCTGTGGGCAATGCGGGCAATATCAGCGCTTATTGGATGGGTTTTTGCGAATATCGTCAATCAGGTAAATGTTCTCGCTTGCCCAAAATGATGGGTTTCCAGGCTGCTGGGGCGGCTCCTTTTGTGTCGGGGAAAGTAGTTACTAATCCAGAAACCCTCGCCACGGCAATTCGGATTGGCAATCCTGCTAACTGGGAAAAAGCGATCGCCGTTCAAGAAGCCAGTGGTGGAGAGTTTAATCCTGTTACCGACCCAGAGATTTTAGATGCCTATCGTATTCTGGCATCAGAAGAAGGAATATTTTGTGAACCCGCCAGTGCAGCTTCTGTGGCTGGGTTACTTAAGGTTAAGGACAGAGTACCTGATAACGTTACAGTGGTCTGTGTCCTAACAGGGAATGGTTTAAAAGATCCCAGTACCGCCGTAGACCATAGCCAGAATGAACTTAAGCAAGGCATTCCCAATGATATTGCAAAAGTGGCAGCAGTAATGGGATTTTAAAGCCAAAAAACAGACCAATAACTACGGGTAATTTTAAGTAAATAGGGAATGGAATCGACCAGAGAACCAAGCTGTTCTTGACGGTCGGACATAAATATCATCCAAGCTCCAAGTTGAAATCCTACTTAAAAATAAAAAGCGATCGCTCTCTTCTGAGCCTACAAAATCGGCGATTTTAAGTACAGAAAAACTTTCCCTCCCTCCCTCGCGACAGATTTCTATTGAACCTCAGAACTGGGAGGAGCTAATTGATAACCTTGCTGGAGTTCGACGTTTTGTACTCCCTCAATTTGATTAAGGCTATCAAGTTGATCTGATTGAATTGAACCGTTAATAATACCAATACTTGATAAAGTTTGCTCTACATTCATCCCAGATGACTTTAGTTGTTGGGAAATTTGTTCGATTTGAGATAAATGAGCGTTATCAACAGATACAGATACTTGAACTTGAGACATCTCATTACCTTGAATAGAAGGTGGATTTTGGGTAGATATACCCCTTGATAAGCTTGATAAGTAGATAGGCATAGTTAAACACAATAGCACCGAGCTGCTGCGGGCTAAGAGTTTCCAGTGACTAAACCAGTAGCTAAAATTCAACTTGCATTAACTCCGACAGAATATAGACAAATGCCTGTGTTTGTTAAATCTATCTACTTAATTATCTTAACAAGAATGATTGAACTTCAAGGATATTAGATGGGT
>JBEANW010000316.1:0-12402 GCA_041165225.1 Cyanobacteriota bacterium
GGTTGCCTATGAAGGTATTATTTCCTCCTATAATTCCCCTTTTAATCGCTTTTTTATACAGTCATCATAATTTTTCTCAAATAATTCACCGAAAAAATATGCAATAAACTAGTAAATTCACTTATTGTAAATATAGTTTATATAACTCAATTTTTAGATACCTACTTTTATCAACCATGAATATTCTTTTTATCATCACCAGAGCCGACGCTATTGGAGGCGCTCAAGTGCATGTCAAAGATTTAGCTGTATCCCTGCAAGAGGATCAGCATAAGGTTTTGATTTTAACGGGAGAGTCAGGTATTTACAACGAAGACTTGAAACAAGCGGGGATTGAATCTATCGCTTGTAACTCTTTAAAAAGATCACTTAATCCGATCATGGATGGTAAAAGTTTGAGATACATTTTATACATAATTGAACAATTCAAGCCAGATTTAATTGCCGCTCATTCGAGTAAGACAGGAATTCTCGCTCGTTTAGCTAGTCAACTTACCCAAGTTCCTTGTGTCTTCACGGCTCATGGCTGGTCTTTTACCACAGGTATTCCCGAACCCAATCGGACAATTTATCGCTGGCTCGAAAAGTTAACAGCATCCTTGGCCGATAAAATAATCTGCGTTTCCGAATACGATCGCCAAATCGGCTTAAAAGCAGGAATGAGTTCAGAAAAACTGTTAACTATTCACAACGGGATGAAAGATGTTGCCGTTGAACTCAAGGCGAACCCATCCCAAACTGGACCTATTAAGGTGGCTATGGTGGCTCGTTTTGACCGCCAAAAAGACCATGAAACCCTACTCGCAGCCTTTCAAGACCTCAATGGAGAGCTATTACTTATTGGAGATGGCCCTGGTTTGGAGCAGGCAAGAGAGAGAGTAGCGCAGCTAGGAATGAGCGATCGCGTGTCTTTTCTGGGTTTTCGTCAAGACGTAGCAGAAATTTTAGCTGAAGTACAAATATATGCGTTGATTTCTAACTGGGAAGGCTTGCCCTGCACCATTATCGAAGCGATGCGAGCAGGGTTGCCAGTCGTCGCCTCGGATGTTGGAGGTGTCAGGGAAATGGTGTTGGATGGACAGACTGGTTATTTGGTTCCTCGGGGAGATACTAAGACTTTGAGCCAAAAACTCAGTTATTTACTGAATAATGAACAGGCTCGCATCAGCATGGGTATTCTGGGTCGCCAAAAATATGAATCACAACTGACATTTCAGCAGATGTATGACAAAACTTTATTAACTTATGAAGCAGCGATCGCTCAAAAGTCTAAACCATAAACTCAAGCCTCAAACCAAGTAGTAAATTTATCCATTTATCCAACTTAATAAATCAGTGAAACAGCCAATTCTTCTATCAACCCCTCACATTGGTGAGCAAGAACTAAAATTTGTCCAAGAAGCTTTTAGTACCAATTGGGTTGCTCCTGTGGGGCCTCATATTGACGCTTTTGAGCGAGAATTTTCTCAGACAGTAGGGTCAGATTATTCCGCCGCCCTATCGTCGGGTACAGCAGCATTACATCTAGCCTTAAAATTAGCAGGAGTAAAGCCAGGGGATGAAGTTTTTTGTTCTACTTTTACTTTCATCGCTAGCGTTAGTCCAATTACTTATTTAGGGGCAACTCCTGTCTTCATCGATAGCGATCGCACTTCTTGGAATATGAACCCTGAGCTACTGGAAACTGCTCTAGCAGCCAAAGATAAGTTAGGGAAATTACCCAAAGCAGTGGTTCTAGTGCATCTCTATGGTCAAAGCGCTGACATCGAACCCATTGCTCAGATTTGCGATCGCTATGGAATTGCCTTGATTGAAGATGCTGCCGAAGCTTTAGGTGCAACTTATAAAAATACCTCCCCTGGTACTTGGGGACGTGCGGGCATCTTTTCGTTCAATGGCAATAAAATTATCACCACCTCTGGAGGGGGAATGTTAGTTTCCAACGATGCCGAGTTAATTGGTCAGGCAAAGTTCTTAGCTACCCAAGCCAGAGATCCAGAACCTCATTACGAACATACCCAGATTGGCTTTAACTACCGACTAAGTAATATCTCGGCGGGGATTGGTCGAGGACAGTTAATGGTGTTAAAAGATCGAGTTGCCGCTCGCCGTCGTAATTTTGCCTTCTATCAAGAGACTTTGGGTGATTTACCAGGCATTGACTTTATGCCAGAAGCAGATTTTGGCACCTGTACCCGTTGGTTAAGTTGCTTGACCTTTGACCCCAATGTGGGGGGGATTGACCGAGAAACAGTCCGACTTAAACTCCTAGAACAACAGATCGAAACCAGACCAGTTTGGAAGCCGATGCATTTACAGCCAGTATTCAAGGACTGCGAATGTTTCAATAATGGAGTCGCCGAAGAATTCTTTGAGAACGGCTTATGCTTGCCTTCTGGTTCAAATCTGACAGAGGAAGATCTACAACGGGTAACCGACGAGGTAAAGGAACTTTATAATAACTAGTTTAATTGAGACTAAATGTTCATTGAAACTTTTTGTTAGATATTAAAATTTACGGTTATTATATGTAAGTAGTTACACGTACTACTCGGGTTTCCTTGATTAGGGTTCCTGAACCAATTGCCCACAATCACTTGAAAATATATTTATATGGTTAACTCTTCACCAGCTTCTATGGGACCAAATCAATATTGGCAGATTATTAGTAAACACCGACACCAAGGTTCTTTAGCTTTTCTAGCAGTGCTAACTTTGGGAGTCATTGCGACGACTCTCAAGCCTAGTGTTTATCAAGCGGACGCAAAGCTAAAGTTCAAAGGAAATACCGCTAGTTCATCTCTGACAGAAGTTAGCAAAGCGATCGGCACCTTATCACCAATTGTTGACCAGGGAAACCCTCTTGATACGGAGTCGGAGGTATTGCGTTCTGTACCGATGATCAAAAAAACGATCAACGACCCAGAACTTCAGCTAAAAGATAGTGAAGGCAAGATATTAAGCGTTGATAGTTTCAAGAAGAACCTAAAAGTAGGCTCAATTGTATCCACTGATATTTTAGAAGTTAGCTATATCAGTGAAGATCCAGAAGAAGCGACGAAGGTGGTCAACACCCTGATTAGAAATTATCTAGAAAATAATTTAGCTGTCAACAAGGCTGAAGCTGAAGCAGCCAAAAAAATTGTTGAAGGACAATTGCCTAGAGTAATCAGCTCCTTACACCAAACTGAGCTAGCGATTCGTCAACTTAAGGATGATAGCCAGTATATCGATCCCCAACAAGATAACTACGTCTCGATTTTTAGAATGCAAGAAATCCGTAAGGATATCTCCACTGCCGAAGGTGATTTGTTGAGTGATAATTCTCAGGCTAACTATATTAGAAATGAACTGGGTCTGACTGCACAGCAGGCAGTAATCCTCGCTAATATTGGTCAGTCACCTGAAGTAAAAGAGACGATCTTAAAGCTGCAAGGAGCAGAGTCTGAGTTAGCTATTGCTCAAGCTCGTTTTACCGCCAATAGTCCTAATGTAATTGAGGCTCAGGCACAAGCGAGTTCCTTGAAAAAATTACTCGAAAAGCAAACTATTGCTATTGGTGGTGAAGGGGCAAGAGCTATTATCGGCAAGCTCAAAACTGGAGAAATTCAACAGAAGCTGACTAACGAGTTAATCGATCTTGAAACTAGTAGTTCTGGTCTTAGAAAAAAGATTGCTAACTTGAAGCGAGCTGAACAAGAGCATCTTGCTAAGATGCGACAATCGCCTATAGTAGAACAAAAACTCCGAGTCTTAACTAGAGAGCTGGATTCCCTAGATTCTACTTACAAAGTTTTACAGCAACAGCTACAGAATATTAGCAACGCTGAAAGTCAAGATTCAAGTAATATAAGAGTAATTTCTAATGCCGATATACCAAGCGAACCCATGTTTCCTCGTACGGTAGGTTATCTAGCTTCTGGCTCGTTAGCTTTCTTGGCAGCCACAATAGTTATTTATCTGTCAGAAGTTACCGGCAGATCAGCAAAAATTGTTGATGAAGTGAAACAAATTGAGAATTATGGTTCTAGTGCTTTAGAAACAATTCCTGAAGTACACGAAATTAGATATTTGACAGAGGAAGATATCAGAAGACTAACAGCCGAGATCGTGAGACTGTATAGTAAATAGTCCAAATAAGTTTAAATAGCTCTATTAAGACTAAATGCTCATCAAAACTTTTTATTTAATCTTAAGCTTTTCGGATACTATACTTTAAGTAGATTTACATATGTGCTTTACTCTTACAATTACTTAACCTAATTTCAAATAACGCCACTAACATATAACAATTGATTATGAACTCTTCACAAACCTCTCTAGGAACTGATCAATATTGGCAGATCGTAAAGAGACGTTGGCTTCCAGGTTCTGTGGTTTTTCTAACCGTACTTACTTTAGGAATCATTGCAAATACTCTCAAAAATAGTGTTTATCAAGCAGATGGAAAACTAAAGTTTAAAGGAAATACCGTTAGTTCATCCCTAACGGAAGTTAGCAAAGCGATCGGTGCCTTGACGCCAATTGTTGAACAGGGAAATCCTCTTGATACGGAGGCGGAGGTGTTGCGTTCCGTACCGATGATCAAAAAAACAATCAACGACCCAGAACTTAAGCTAAAAGATAGTGAAGGCGCGAAATTAACCGTTGATGCCTTCGTGAAAAATTTAAGAGTAGGCTCGATTGTATCTACAGATATTCTAGAAGTTAGCTACGTCAGCGAAGATCCAGAAGAAGCGGCGAAGGTGGTCAATATCTTGATCAAAAATTATCTAGAAAATAATTTAGTCGTCAATAAAGCTGAAGCAGTCTCAGCCAAAGAGTTTCTCGAAGGACAGTTGCCCAAAGTCCAAGATTCTTTGCGGGAGACGGAAACAAAAATACGTCAAATCAAAGAAACTAACGAATTTGTTGCCCCAGATGAAGATACAAAAGCCTTGATTGAGGGATTGCGAGAACTTCAAGCGGAAATATCTAAAGCCCAAGGAGAAATGGCGAGTGCCGATTCTCGGGCTAACTACATCAGGAACAAACTGGGTTTGACCGCAGAGCAGGCGGTAGTATTAACTACTGTTAGCCAATCCCCCGAAATCCGAGAGACAATAGCCAAGCTACAAAATGCAGAATCCGATTTAGCCATTGCTCAAGCTCGCTTTACCGCCAATAGTCCTAATGTAATTGAGTTAAAGGAACAGGTGGGTTCCTTAAAAGAATTACTGGGTGAGCAGACTATATCTATTGGGGGCGAAAAGGCAAAAAGTATTATCGATAATGTCAAAAATAATGTCAAAAATGGAGAAATTCAACAGCAGCTTACTAGTGAGCTAATTGATCTTGAGGCAACTAACTTTGGTCTGAGAAAGCAGATTTCTAGCTTGACAGAAATTGAACAAGACCGTCGCGCCAGAATTAAACGAGTTCCAGAGCTAGAACAGAGACTACGGAAGTTAAATCGAGAACTGGACTCTTTCGAGTCTACCTACAAAGTTCTTTGGGAGCAGCTACAGACAGTCAAGATCGCTGAAAGCCAAGATCCTGGAAATGTTCGGGTAATTTCTAATGCGGTTGTCCCCACTGAACCTGTTTCTTCCCGTGCGGTAGGTTATCTAGCCTCTGGTTCATTAGCTCTTTTGGCAGCAGCGGGAATCATTTATCTGTTAGAAATTAGTGATAAGTCCCTCAAAACCATTGATGAAGCCAAACAACTCTATGGCTACTCTTGGTTGGGAACAATTCCTGGAATAGATAAAACCAAAACACTAAGTCTACCAGGATGGAAACAAAACTCCTTAGTTCCCCAAATAGTGGTTCGGGATCACCCTTCCCTACCTCTAAGTGAATCCTATCGAATGTTACAATCCAATATTAAGTTTTTGAACTCTGGTCGTTCGGTTAATAGTATTGTCGTGACGAGTTCTGCGGCGCAAGAAGGCAAATCAACAGTAGCTGCCAACCTAGCTGCATCGATGGCTCAAATAGGGAACAAGGTCTTGTTGGTAGATGCAGATCTGCACCATCCCATACAACACCATATCTGGAATACCCATAACGATCGCGGTTTGAGTAATGTGGTTGCTGAGCAGCTAGATCCAAGAATGGTGACGGAGGAAGTGCTGCCAAATCTAGACCTAATTACGGCGGGGACAACAATTCCTGCTTCTGCTGCGTTGCTTGATTCTCAAAGAATGAGAATGCTCATCGACTACTGGTCTGAGTCCTACGACTATGTAATTATTGATACCCCTGCTTTAGATCTGACGGCGGATGCGCCAATTATGGGTCGTATAGCTGATGGTGTTTTGTTAGTTGTCAAACCAGGCTCCGTAGATCGCTCCCAAGCGACCTTTACGAAGGAAGTTCTCGACCAGTCTGGTCTGAATATGTTGGGAATTGTCTTCAATGGAGTTGCTTCTCAATTTGAGTCTCGCTCCTATTCTGCACCTCTGATGCAGGAACAGAGAAGGGAACAGAGAAAAACTTTACCTTTAAATGAATTACCAGGGACTTCTGAGCAAGATGAACTGTGGAACACAATTTCTACCCTGGCAAGAGAATCTAAAAAAGACCGCCTAGCCAGCAATTTGGATGATTCTGAATTAAGAGATGCTCCTTTAGATAAGTTAGAGGAAATGGTATTCCATCTTCAGCGAGATCTATCTGATTTGACCAAACTGGTGAAAGAGCAAGAGGATGAACTAGCTACCCAACGTCAAAAAGTCAAAAAGCTTCAACGTCAGGCTAATATTTCCAGTGAGAATGAACTGTTGCAGATTGAGAACCAGTTGAATCAAGAACAGGAAAGAAAGAGTATGCTGGATGAAACTTTAGTTGGTCAGAAGCGGAATCTTGAGAAACGCCGTGAAGTGCTTCATCAATACCAACACATTCTAGAAAGCAGAAGAAATGAAAAAATGCTATCTCTTTAATCGAAGAGTGGCAGCAAAACTGAATCAAGAAAGGGAAAGGGGAAAAACAGGTGAAGATTATCTTGCTAGGTTTAATTCGAGGTTATCGTCGATTTATTTCCCCTTTGTTTCTGCCTGCTTGCAGATTTCAGCCTACCTGCTCTCAATATGCGCTGGAAGCGATCGCTGCCTATGGCACGATTAAAGGCAGTTGGTTGGCGATCAATCGTATCCTACGTTGTCATCCTTTTCATCCAGGGGGCTACGATCCTGTTCCTTCCCAAGACGAAAATACAGATAGCCCAGAACAGAACCAAAATTTACTCTGAGTTTTAAGCAGCCTGCCAATTAATATAGGGCAACTTAGTAGCTGTTAGTTTCACTTTTTCGGCATTACTAACCAACTGTCCACAGTTATCCCAAGTACCTTTGAGGAACATCTGTTTTGCACCTTCGTTCATTTGGACTGGGATCGATAAACCAGATAAACTGTCACTTTTGAGGGACATTGTTGCTAAGTCAATGAGCAAATTAGCTTCAGGGTTTGCTTTAATTGATGCCTGTAGTTCCTGTATTGCTTGAGGTTCCGCCATAAGGCAGGGAACACCGATCGCCACACAATTACCAAAAAAGATCTCAGCAAAACTTTGTCCGATAATTGCCTGAATACCCCATTTAGCTAAAGCCTGGGGCGCATGTTCGCGGGATGAACCACAACCAAAATTATTATTCACTACCAGAATATTTGCTCCCTGATATTGAGGCTGATCGAAAGGATGTTGCCCCTTGGTTTGAGCGCGATCATCGGCAAAAGCGTGTTCACCTAACCCATCAAAGGTCACACAACGGAGAAAACGCGCAGGAATAATCCGATCTGTATCGATATCATTGCCTTCTACGGCGATCGCCTTGCCTGAGATTTTTTTTACTTCACTCATAGTTATGGTTACTGATCACTAATTCTTTTTTGCCAATCTTGATCAATCTTATCGGTATTTTTGAGGTTTTGATCTAACAAGTCATCTTCGGTAGTGTAGGCAAGATCGCGATCGCTAATTACTTTTTGTTGAGCAAACTGACTCGCGTAGGCTAATTTTCCTACCAGAAATTGGTCAGGTTGATGGAGGGCGATCGCTCTTTGCTCCCTTGCTTGATTACCCTTAACTAGCTTGGGATTGCGCCCTTGAATCCAGAAATAGCGGACTAAGGGAATTACAAGATATAGCACACCATAGCTGAGTAAAAACCAGGAAATTGAGTCTGCAAAGGCTACTATTCCCCCTAATTGGGTTGCGATCGAGCCATCTTGTAAGAAAGTCTCTAAAACAAATGCCAAAATAATGTTTAATGCACCTAAACCAGCAGCGAGAGTAATTTGGCTACCATTGGCTTGGCTAAAACTCCAGAGTTTTGCTTGTAAAAAATCCCTAGTAGCAACCGACGAACCTTGTCGGCGACTGGCCATCACCTGAAGTTCAGGAAAGTAATAAATAATCTCTCCTTGGGGTGAAACTTGAGGATAACCATTGAAGCGACTCAGTACGGGAATCATATAGTCTTCATCTTGATCCATGTCATCGATATAAGGGGCAATTTGCTCCCCAATGACTGCACCCTGACTGTTACGAATGACAGAACCAATCTCCTGCCAACGATCTGCTTCTAAATCAGCATTAGGATCACCATCGCCAAATAGAAATGAAAAGACAGACTCCAAGAAGTTCATCTGATAATTGCTGGTTTGTTTTCTACGGCTCTGACGACGATGGTTGTACCCAGGATCGAACCACCAAAAGATATCACCAATCCAAAAACGAGGCATGAAAAATCCCCCGCCGTAACCTCCGCCATAGTTGCGATCGTCCCCTTCTCCTTCATCATTGGCGGAGTTCATCGCGATCACAATGACCAGAATTGCCACTAGCATCAGCAAGATCGAAGCGATTAAAATAACACCAAAGGAAATCCTAATTAGATAAAATAAGACTCGCCAAATCTTCTGCCAGGTCTGTTGCCAACGCAATTGCCAGTATTTATTCCGTAGAATAGAGCGAAAGTTCTTGGGAAATAGATAAACTACGTCCCCCGACTCCGCCACCTGCAAATGTCCTCCAGCTTCGCTAGCTAGAGCTAATAACCCTTGCTGAGTGAAATTTAGTTCTAATCCTGCTTGTGCCGCCACATCACCCACGGTAACGCGATAATCGAGCTTTTCAATCGACTTAACGATCTTGAGGTCAGGAGTCATGATTGATTACGAGAACAGTAATGCTTAATTCTTACTATATTATTAACTATTAACTATGAATTCGTGGTGAATCAATGGCGATCGCCGATAAAGGGCTTCGCCCAAGCTATCAGCTAAGAACTAAGAGCTAAAAGCTTTTTAATAAAAAATCGAAAATCATGACTCAGTTAAAATTTATAGATTTTATCGAACGAGACGACTTACAGCAAAAAGACAAGTTGTTTATCTGCTCAAATACGTCTTGGGATGAGTATGAAGCAGTTTTACAAGAAAACTCATCAGCCTATAGAATCTCTTTTATCAATGGTGTTCTAAAAATAATGTCCCCTAGTCGTAACCACGAAATAATTAAGGATTTTATTTATTTACTGATTATTGCTTACTGTGATGCGATTGAATTAGACTACTATTCTATAGGTTCGACTACACTCAAACACAAAGATAAATCTGTAGGCAAAGAACCAGATGTTAGCTTTTGCTTTAATAGTTTAAAACAGCTACCCGACTTAGCTGTGGAAGTGGTTTTTAGTAGTGGCAGGATTGAAGACTTAGAAAAATATCACAAGTTGGGAGTTCAGGAAGTTTGGTTTTGGATTAACGATCGCTTGGAAATTTATACTCTAATTGATGACAGTTATCAACAACAAAATAGTAGCTATAACTTGTCTAATCTAGATAGCAAATTACTAGAAAAATATATCGCTCAGGCGTTAACTGGTAATCCTAGAATGCTAAAAAAAAGCTTTTTACAAGAGATTGATTAAGCTGATTTATTACCAGGGTAATCGCATCAAACGAGTAGGGAGAAAAATGGGAATACTCTGTGGAGCGGCCCTAAAGGATTAGCTTCGCGTCATAGATGGGTAGGAATAGAGACTTGCGGCAAAGCTAAAGAAGAATGGCTCAAAACATTCCTGGAACTACCAAGAAGCGATTATCACTACAGATGCAATATCGTATCGAAAAACGTCGTTTTTTTCAGTTCCTGTAGAGCAAGTGTTTGAGCCTGTTAGAATCAAACAATGGACTGGGCTTCAGACTTTAGTTGTTGAACAGAGCGAGCGCATACTTTGGAATCAGACTACTCACAGCGTCAGGTTTTTTCTTAGTTCTCTCAGTTTTGTTTAAAATTCAAATCCTTCAATATGATGAATGTTAATTCTAGAATACTGAGTGCGATCTCTTTTCTGTGCATCGGTAATTATTTTAAAGGCTCAAAGCTTATAGCTTGTCTAAAACCAATCCTGTTCACGCGAATTCGGCTTCTTGGTCTTAAAGCCAAACTCAGGATCATTGACTGCGGGATCTAACTGCTGTGATTCCTCTGGCTCGTTGTCACTAGATTGATTCCAGTCCGACAGGTTATTAATTAATTCTTGACTGGCGTTCGCGAAGCGTGGACGAAGTCCATTCGCCATTTTAGCTGCCTGCTGGAGAGTAAGATCGATATCTTCTTTGGCACGATGGGAAATTTTCTGAGATAGAGATGTATTTGATGTATTGAGGGAAGCATCAGAAATATCAGCATTATTGGTTGAATCTAAGACGCGATATTTTCCCTGACTGGCAACCCTATCTGTAATCTGAAACTGTTCTACTTGAGTGCTAGATTGATTGAGGAAAGGACTATTGTTTAAAGCTTTACCCTGAATATTAAGACAAGTAGCAATGGCTGCGGGCGATTGAGCCGAGGCTTGCCACAGTAGATTATTTTGTAGAGTTGAACTCTGCCACAGATATATTTTGTCTGGATTTTGAGAGGACTGGTTTAACTGTTGATTTAATTCTTGGTTTAAGGTCGGAAGTTCTTGATTTTCAGAAGCGATTAGGCTCCGCCTACCCTTCGGGATCGCCCGATTGCAAAAGTTGATGAGATAATACTGGCTACGGGAAGGATCTCTGCTATCCTGCTCATAGTTTTTAACCAACCAAACTTGCTCAATTTCTTGATAAAGAATTTTAAAGTTATCTAAGCAATTTTCGCTATAAGCAGGCAAATTCTGGATTTGCTGCGGGGCTTGGGTTACATAGCCAACAAATACATATAGCGGTCTACCTTGATTATCTTTAACGGGATCGCCGATCAAGTCTTTGACCATACAGGTAACTCCCACAACCAAGTAATAATCGTTTTTAAACAGCGACCAACGAGGTGAGTCAACTAAGTTACGTGCTTGCTGTGTGGTGGCGATAATATGTTGGGATGCCCAGTTAATTTCTTGTGCTGTAAAGTCGTGGGGTACGGTAATCAAGCGAAAATCTAGATGATAGGTGCGTCCATAGACAATTGCAGCCCACCCTTTAGATTTTTTAGACATCGGCTGTTACCTCACTACCATTGAAGTAGAGAGAAGCCTGGTGTAATTCCTGGGAAAGCAACTTCATATTTTCTTCTACCGTCGTAATTTCGGCTTTAGTGGTTTCCAGTTGTGTGGTCTGTTCTTTCAGTTGATTGGCTTTCATGATTTGTACCAAGGGATTCCGCTGTCTAACGGATTCTACTGCCACGGTTTGGCGATCGCGATCGTCTTTTAGTTTTAAACCATAGCTGCGTAACTGGGAATAAACCGCAAAAACTACGGGTAAATGTACATTTACTGGCACAATATTGGCATTATCAGGATCATCCCCAAGATCTCGACCCAAACTGACAGGACAGATCATCACTAACCAGCCAGAATTAGGGGTAAATAAGGCCTGAAACAGCTTTTTAACATCGGCGATAATTGCTTCCCGTTCTCGATGATGACAAAGGTCGTATTTGGTAATGATGATCGCGACAGGAAAAGGTTGCTGGGAATTGGGGTGCTTGTTGTTGCTGACATATTGCTGCACAAATTGATTCATGCGATCGCTTTTGATTTCTCGCACGGTATTGGGAGTAAGCTCGCTAGTCAAGTATTCTCCAGAGATACACAAGAAAAGACAGGCGGACTCTTGAAGATACTGTACCAGATCCGCCACATCTTGTTCGGTGGAGCGATCGCTCAAGGCTAAACCGCGATAATCGAGCCACTGAAACCCCATTAATGGTCGAAAGCCATAACTAAAGTCAAAGCTATAATATTCCATCGCAGCGGCGTTAGGTGTTGGCCAGCGGTCTTCTCCCTTGAGGGAAATCAACTTTTCCCACCGCTGAATTAACTCCAAATCTAAGTCCATATCCTTAGCAGCCAGAGTAAATCCTTGGATTCCCGTTTGCATCACGGCATACATCCCTAGTAAATAACTAGTTTTACCTGCTCCCGT
>JBEANW010000317.1:0-2756 GCA_041165225.1 Cyanobacteriota bacterium
TAAATAGGTTTGATATTGTGCCTGATTTTAAAGATTCTAGGGAAATTTTTTAGGGCATAACTTTCCTCAGTAAAACCAACTATAATTTTTTTAACTATATCTTTAACATTTGTTTGGGGAACAATAAATTGTCGGTTCTTTAATAGAGGAATATTTATCGTGAACCAGAATAAGATAAATAAGCCAAGGCAAAATAATGCTTGCCGAGAGTTTGATTTACAATCCAGACCAGTACATTATAATTTCTCTTATAAAAACCCTTTTCCTTCGTCAAAAAACATCGAACAATTACTCGAAGAAGGATATGTTGGAATCGACCACAAGCTATCTGAAGATAATGCTTTTGCTGCTGTAGCTTATAAATTTAGAGATCAAATTAAGTGGACTATTAGTAATCGTCATGAGTCAGAAGTTTGGTTGATGACTAGGGACAAACAGGCTCTACAAAAATTATCTGAATTTATGCTCAATAAATTTAGTTGGTCCCCCATGATTTATACAGATATCCCAAAAGAAGCGTTTATTTTTACTCCTAAAAACAACACGGAAAGAGCCGCGATCGAAGCTACAATTTCAGGTGAATATGGCTGGCAAGGTTCTTTATATGGGCTGGAATTATACGAATATCAGGATAATGAAGCAGGGTTTATTTTTGCTACCAAACCTTTAGATTCTTCTGACCAAGAATGGCTTTTGGTTCGACTGAATTTTATTGATTATACGGGTTCTTGGAGTCACCACGAAGGGACAATTGAACAGGTTTATTACATTTGGAAAGAGAATATTGAGTTGGCAGAACCTAACTACAAGCCGACTACTGATGAGATACTCGATGCCATTCAGGATTGATTGCTGCTCGCAATTTAAGTTTCCTTGGTAAGCTAGGTAAGATAGATTATGTAGAATGGCGATCGCCTGGAAGAAAATGATTATATTACCTGGAGCAACAGTTAAAGTGACCAACTCTGACGATATCTACTTCAATTATCAGGGATTGGTACAGCGTATTGATGACGGTAGAGTCGCCGTACTATTTGAAGGTGGCAACTGGGATAAATTAGTGACCTTTAATCTAGGGGAATTAGCAGCGGTGGATCTAACCAAGAAGAAAAAATAATGCGTCTTCCCCTGCCTCAGTTTACAGTCGATGGTCGCAATCCCAAGCATATTGGAGAGGTGATCGAAACTTCTACCACTCAATATCTAGCGCAATGTCTGGAACCCGAAGATCTGAAGTTTCCTGTGATGCCGCCTTTTGGTAGCTGGATCAAATCTTTTGACGAGGAATCGGGGAATAAAATTTTTTCCGTCGTTACCTATGTCACTACTAGCCCCATTGATTCAGTCCACCGTGCCAGGGCATTGGGCTTGTCGTTGGAAGAATTACGGGAACAGCAACCGCAGATTTTTGCCATGCTGAAAACTGAATTTAAAGCAGCGATCGTCGGTTTTGAAACTCCGAGTAATTTGAATGGGAATAATTTGGGTCAAGTTTATCAATACTTACCGCCGCGCCCACCCCAGATTCATCAGTCGGTTTATCATTGCGACACTGAAGAGGTGGTTCACTTTACCGAGAAATTAGACTTTTTGAGAACTCTCTTAGCCGCCAAAGATATTCCCGTAGAATCTTTGGTGGCAGCTTCCGTCAGGGATGTCTATCGTCAGCGCCAGGCAAACCGAGATTGGCTGGTTAATGTGGGGCGAACTCTCAGTACTTTGCTGAAAGATGATTATGATCGTCTGCGCTATATCCTCAGTCAGATTCATTGGTAAGTTAGAAGCAGATACAGGACGTAAGAGAGGAATAAGGGAATTATGAGTAAAAAAAATCATCACGAGAAAGCCAGCAAGTCTTCAAAGTCCGTAAAAAATAGTAAACCAGAGTCAGAACAGCATCAGGACATCAGCAAGGAAAAATACGAAGCCGAATTAGGCGAGTTACAAATTGAACTGGTTAAACTACAGCGCTGGGTGCAGCACAAAGGCTTAAAGGTAATGGTGTTATTTGAAGGGCGAGATGCAGCAGGGAAAGGCGGTGCAATCAAGCGGATCAGCGAAACCCTAAACCCTCGTGTTTGTAGAATAGTAGCTTTAGGAACTCCCAGCGATCGCGAAAAAACTCAATGGTATTTTCAAAGATACGTAGCCCATTTTCCCGCAGCAGGAGAAATAGTCCTATTTGATCGCAGTTGGTACAATCGTGCAGGGGTAGAGAAAGTCATGGGTTTCTGCACCTATGATGAATACAACGAGTTTATGCGTTCCTGTCCCCAGTTTGAGACGATGATTCAGCGTTCAGGAATTATTTTAATCAAATATTGGTTCTCTGTAAGCGACCATGAACAGGAAAAACGGTTTCAAGAAAGAATTAAAGATCCCACTAAGCGTTGGAAAATTAGTCCCATGGACTTATACGCGCGGGAAAAATGGGTAGATTACTCCAAAGCAAAGGATGATATGTTTGCTGCCACCGATATTCCTGAATCCCCCTGGCATGTAGTAGAAGCCGACGATAAAAAACGGGCGCGACTCAACTTTATTAGCCACCTCTTAGCTACTGTACCCTACGAAGATTTGCCCGACGAGAAAATTAAGCTACCGCCTCGACAACAAGCGATCGACTATGAACGTCCTCCCCTCAACACTCAACATTTCGTTCCTGAAAAATATTAGGGATGTTTTAGCGATCGCTCAAGCAAAGCCTACCTAGCTAACTTGCTATAAAGTAACTCTTGTCTCTAAGGACTTGAGAT
>JBEANW010000318.1:0-14423 GCA_041165225.1 Cyanobacteriota bacterium
TGGCTCTATCAACCGCAATGGAAATTACAACCATTATTAACTCCAGCTTCTCTATCAAATACTGATACTTGGTTAATCTTTGCCGACAGTGCAGGCATCGGTGAACAGTTGGCTAGACAACTAGAAGCACAACAGCAGCAATGCTATCTTGTTTCTCGTGACATCATTGCCGATGATCCCCAAGCTTTTGCCGATTTAATTCAACAACACCCCACAGTGACAGGAGTTATCTATCTTTGGAGTCTAGATACTACGGAAAACTGGCAAGAGTGCCAAAGTTATTTATATCTAGTTCAGGCTTTAATTCAAGCTGCCACTCATCCCTCTTTGTGGTTTGTTACCCATAATGCCCAACCTGTAAATAACTATCAACTTACACCAGGAATTAGAAACTCTTGTCTCTGGGGAATGCAAAAAGCGATCGCCTTAGAACATCCTGATTTAAAATGTATTGGTATAGATCTGGATGCTGTTGATCGTGCAGCAGCAAATATTTTTCAGGAACTTTTTCAGGAATTCTGCGAGTCAGGAATTGAACAGGTTGCCTATCGAAATTCTCAACGTTATGTCAGTAGGTTAGCAAGAATTGTAGGGGCGAACGGCTGTTCGCCCATTGGTCAATCGCCAATATATGGGAAAGAGAAAGCAGAAAATTTACAGCTACATATAAACAATGCAGGTAATTTAGATGGTCTGCAATGGCAATCTGTTAATCGACGGCAGCCTCAAGCTAATGAGATCGAAATCGAAGTTAAAGCTACAGGGTTAAATTTCCGTGATGTGATGGTAGCTTTGGATTTATATCCCGATGGCACCAGATTCCTCGGCTTAGAATGTGCAGGAGTAGTGATATCCGTTGGTAGTGAAGTAACCAACTTTAAACCTGGGGATGAAGTGATGGCAATTGCCGACAACAGCTTTAGCCAATACCTGGTGGTGGATGCTCGACTAGCTATTCATAAACCTGCATCTGTTAGTTTGCTCGAAGCAGCCACTATTCCCGTAACTTTCCTCACGGCTTATTACACCCTGGTTTATCTGGCAAAACTCCAGCCAGGAGAAAAAGTTTTAATTCATGCAGCAGCAGGGGGAGTGGGTTTAGCAGCAATTCAAATCGCCCAAAACCTAGGCGCGGAAATATACGCCACGGCTTCGATGGCTAAATGGTCATTGCTGGAGTCTATGGGAGTAAAACAGATTATGAATTCCCGTAGTCTTGATTTTGCTGAAGAAATTATGGCAGCAACGGCTGGCAAAGGGGTTGATGTCGTATTAAATTCCCTCTCAGGGGAGTTTATTCCTAAAAGTATGGCGGTACTAAATAGACAAGGACGTTTTATCGAAATCGGCAAGCAGGGCATTTGGTCATCAGACAAGGTGGCACAAGTAGCACCAAGTATTAACTACTCAATTGTCGATCTCTGGCAGATTACCCAAGACAACCCTGAATTAATCCAGCAGATGCTGCGGGAACTTAGATCGCAATTTAGTTCTGAAATCTTAAAACCCCTACCCTACAGTGTCTTCACCAAAGAACAGATTATTGATGCTTTTCGCTATATGCAGCAGGGGAAACACCAAGGAAAAATCATTATAGCAATAGATAGCCAAGTTGATACACTTGGTAGTAGTAGGGGTTATTCGCGACGAGCAGCTAGTCCTTTAGGGCGAATAACCCCTACTACCCGTAATACATTTACGGGTACATACCTCATTACAGGGGGCATGGGGGCAATTGGTTTACAGGTAGCCCAATGGTTAGTAACTAAGGGGGTAACTAATCTTGTTTTACTGGGACGTAATGATGTTAAACCAGAATTAAAAGACAAGCTGCAAAAATTACAAGATAGCGCCCAAGTTAAACTTATTAAAGCAGATATTGCTAATACAAATCAACTAGCCCAGGTTTTAAAAGAAATCGAATCAGAGTTGCCACCACTACGGGGAGTTGTTCATTGTGCAGGGGTGATCAGCGATCGCACTATTGCCCAACAAAACTGGCATAGTTTCCAGCAGGTTCTTGCCCCTAAAGTACAAGGAGCCTGGAATTTACATCATTTAACCCAAAAATATGACCTAGAAAGCTTTATTCTGTTTTCTTCCGCCAGTTCTCTCATTGGTTCGGCAGGACAAGCTAATTATTGTGCTGCTAATGCTTTTCTTGATACTTTAGCTCATGGTCGCCGTAGTTTAGGATTACCCGCAATTAGTATTAACTGGAGTGCTTGGGAACATACGGGATTGGCAGCTAATACTCAGATAACAAAAGCTTTAAAACAACAAGGCATCGGCTCAATTCAACCTGCTGAGGGAATTGAAATCTTAGAACAATTGCTATTAGATGCTCCTGCACAAGTAGGGGTGATGCCGATTGATTGGCATCTGTGGCAACAAAATCATGCTGTTACTCCTTACTATGAAGATTTGGTTGTGGCTAAGGTGGCATCAGTTAATAAAAGTAATAGTAGTTATGATCAACAGCAATTAATTACGGCTCTTCCAGAACAAAGACAATCCTTATTGATTACCCAAATAAGTCAGCAAGTAGCAAATATATTAGGGATTAAAGATTTAAGTGAGATTGATTTAGAATCGGGTTTTTCTGAGTTGGGACTAGATTCTTTAGGCTCAGTAGAATTAAGAAATAAACTTCAGTCTAGTTATGATCTCAAGCTATCTCAAACTGTTATTTTTGACTATCCAAATATTAGGCAATTAGCAAAGTATTTACGGTCACTACTGTTTAATGGTGAATCATTAGAACAAGATATTACAACTTATGATGACTCAGCAAGTTTAGAAAACTTATCAGAAGAACAAGCAGAAGCTCTGTTATTGGAAGAATTAGAGTCTTTTGATTTTTAAAAGTCAAATGATATACTAATAGACTCTTAGCAAGCTCTAAAATATTTAGAATGGCGGAAAAAACAGCAGGCGTTAAAATAATTAGCGATAATCGTCAGGCTCGTTATCTTTACGAAATACTGGAAACCTACGAAGCGGGAATGGAATTATTTGGCACAGAAGTCAAGTCAATTCGTGCGGGCAAAGTCAACCTTAGAGACGGCTATGCCTTTATCAAAAATGGCGAAGCTTGGTTAAGTAATGTACATATTTCCCCCTACGAAGCAGGAGGCAGTCATTTTAATCATGAACCTTTACGCATTCGCAAATTATTACTGCATCGCAAGGAAATTAACAAACTCATTGGACAGACAGAACAAAAAGGTTTAACTCTCGTGCCTCTAAAAATGTACTTTAAAGGAGGGAGAGTTAAAATTGTCATTGGTTTAGGAAAGGGTAAGAAACTTCACGATAAGCGAGAAACCTCCAAAAAACGTGACGATCAACGGGACATGGCGCGGGCAATGAAGCGAGAGTAATTAATCACTCCGAACTCCGAACTCGATGCGGAGCGAAGCGGAGCTAATCCTTTAGGGCGAACTCCGAACTCTTAATATCTACATCATCATAAAAACTAGCGACGATCGCCAAAATTAACCACCAAGCCGTATTGATTTGAGGACGATACCAGACTGTATCGACAAATCCGTGGAAGGCTAGACTCGCAATACCAGCGATCGCTGCAATCAGATAAATCCCTTTTTTATCCCTAGTGCGTCGGAGACGAGATAGTTGGCGCAACCCATGATTAAAGGTAACAGCCAGCAACCAGATAAAGCAGCTAAGACCTAGGTATCCCATCTCAACAATGTGTTCTAGATAGACAGAATAGGCGCTTAAAGCAGGGTAGCGAGAGTTCATGTAGCGAGGATAAATTTGATTAAAAGCGTCATGTCCTGGCCCAATACCAATTACGGGATAATCCTTGATAATCTTAAAGCAGGCTTCCCAGACATTGATCCGAAAGTTATTACTGCTATCCTCTCGCCCAGCAAAAATGCTCATCAATCTCAAACGCAAAGGTTCTAAAGTAATAAAGGCGATGAGTAATAGTCCTGCCAGGGAGCCAAAGACCAAGGGTAACAGCCAGATTTGCCAGAATCGAGGCAGATACTCCCGCCACCAAGCATAAAACAACAGGAGCAAGACACCAATTAATACCGCCATCGCCAGCCAAGCACCACGGCTATCAGTGAAATACAAACAGGCTGAGTTAACCACCGTCATAATTATCGCTAAGGTTTTTTGAATCCAACCCCGCCAGATGAAGATAGCCGCAATACTAAAGGCGATCGCTGGCAACAAATAACTGCCCAATAAATTAGGATTACCCAGGTAGCTATACACCCTCGTATCGTTGGCTAAAGGGGAATTAGGATCATTCCAGGTTGCCAATTGTGCTACCCCAAAAAACTCCTGGCGTACCCCATAGGAACTAACGATTAACGCCGTTAATAGGTAACTGGTGATAATCCAATTAAACAACTTAGGCGATCGCAATATTTGAGCCGCCAGAGCAAAGAGGATTAGATACAAAGTCAAAGTTACCCAGCCATTGAAGGCAGCAGACTTGACGGGAGAAAAAGCCGTTGCCACCGTAGCAAGACACCAGTAGAAGAAAACCAATAGGTGTACGGGAGTAATGGTGGCTCTTTGGGTTGCCGTCAGAGTATTAATGACCCAATATCCTGCCACCGCAATCATTAGCAAGCCAATTAGAGAGGTAGAAGTATAAGGAGCAAGTAAAAATACGATGCTGATTAAAGCCGCACCAATTGCTTCAGACCACTGAAATAGCCAACTGCTCTGTCGCCAACCTGAGAGCAAGCCTGAGAATCGATGGAGATAACTTCCTTTGAGCCACTGATTTAACTGAGGCTTTGAGAGGGTGATGATTGACCAAGCCGATTTCATAGGTCAGAAAATTAAGTTCCAAATTGAACATTAATATCCTAAACCACGTTCTCCCACAATCTAAAATTTAGTTTATTCGTTGGCTTACCTTAATGTCTGAAGTTACGCAAATAGATCAATCAACCCTTTCCCCTTTCCCTTTTCCCTTTTCCCAATCCTCACAGTTTAATGAGTGCATAACTTCAGTTAATGTTCAAACTGACTTGGTGGGGGGAATTTGCAGGATATAACGATAGCCTGAACTGGGAGAACCTTGGACGACAACTTTTCCACCATGCATTTCCGTTAGATAGCAGCAAAATAGTAGACCTAAAATATCCCGTGGGATTTTCTGGGTATTTTGCTCCGAAGCATTTTCATCATTGATCACCATCATCAATGCTGAAGAGGACAAGACGGGGGAGCTATGGGGAGCGATGATGTCGCTTTTAGTGATCGAGCGGTCGCGATCAAAATTTTGATGAGGTTTTTGACTCAAGTTCAATGCTTGAGTTACTCCGTGGGAATGGAGTTTTGCTTCACCAAAATCGTTCCCCAGCCAGGGATGTGAAATGCTCACCGTCAGGTTCAAAGATTGATTCCGTTGAGAAACATGAATTTGGACTTCACCCCCTGGTTCAGAGATTTCGACAATGCTGACAATCAGATAATAAAGAGCTTGGCGAATTTTGTCCTTATCTAAAGTCCAGAGACGATTTCCTGGCTCAATCGAACAACTCAGTTGCTGCTGAGATTGTTTTACTAGATCCCCCAAGCTATTGATTACTTGCTGACATAACATTTCAATGTCCACCGTTGTCAAGTTGATCTCGGTATTGCGATCGCTCAAAACCCCCAGACTAACTATTTCATCCACTAAGCCAATTAAATTCTGACCACTATCATGAATAATTTCTAAATACTCTCTCTGTTTGCCCGTTAGAGGGCCATATACTTCTCGATGCAGCACACTCGCCATACCAATTACCGAGGTGAGGGGAGTTTTTAGTTCTTGAGTTAACTGTGAAAGCAATTTAAGCTTAATGGGACTAGTTCTAGCAGGATCTAAATCCTGGAGTGGAGATAATGCTGGCGGATCGACAATATTGGCACTTTGCCACTGGGGTTGATTGCCAAAGTTCGTTGACTGAAGCGATGAAGTTTTGAGTAGACGATGGCGTTCAAATTCTCCCAGACACCAGCGAGCCAGTAAAGCCAAGTGATCTATATCTCGATCATCAAACTCTCTGGTCACCCAGTCCATTACTTCTAAGGTTCCAAGACAAATCCCAGTCGCGCTAATTAGAGGAACTCCTAAATATGCTTTGATGCCGTAATGCTGAGTTAAAATGCTGTTGATAAAAGTGGCATGATTAAAAGTGTTCGCAATACATAGAGGCTGCTGGCTATCAATCACATAAGTGCTAAAAGACTCTTGGAGAGATATTTTTCTCTGATTAGCTAGCTGATTAGTTAAGTCTCTAGCGGATAAACCGACGGCAGATTTAAACCAGATTTCATCCTCTACAACCAAGCCTAAAATGCTGATGGGCGCATTAGTGAAACTTGCTGCTTTTTGCGTAGCTTCTTCTAAAATCGGCATTGACTCAGAAATCATCAAGCCGAGTTCGTTGAGGGTGGCTAATCTTTGTTCTTTCCTGATGTTAGGGGTAAGACCATCTAAGCGACAAAAAAGTTGGTTTTTCGGTTTAGCCATATTGTTGACTGATAATCCTAAATCTATTGCTTCCACTGGCATCACTAATTTTTTTAATAAAAGTTATTGTTTATTGATGCAGTAGCTAATTCTGCATATTTTAATTACTATGCAGTATCACGCAATAGATTGATTCCGCTCTAACTTAGAAATTTAACTTAAAAATTAAAAATTACAGAGAAAAAGTTTGCGCGTTTTTTAGCCTGCTCACTCTAAAGTTCCCTAAAAACTAGCTGAACAAACATTTTTAGCATAAGATACGAAATTTATTTAAAATTAGGCTTAATCCTGCTGTGTCCAAGCTGAATGAGCAAAGATCGCGTCGATCACCCTCACTCCCCGTAGTTGATTTGACAAAGGCAAGTGACCCGTGGGTGCGGATAGATCCCAAGTAAATCCTTGAGGATAACGAGTCCAAGCGTTACCAGACTTCCAGTTGATTTTAGTCCATAATTTAGTAAAATCCTTGCCCAGGGATAACCAGATGCGTCGCTGCACGGAAAATCCGAAATTCCCAGCGGAAGCCATAAGCCATAGTTGATCTAAAGTAATCAAATCTGTGATCGGTAGGTTAACGATCTCCGTAAAGTAAATCCACTTGCGTTCTACCGCAGCAGCCCCCGCTAATTCACACATTCTCTGTAAAGTCATGACATCCGCTTCCTGAAAATCTTGCTGTGCCAATAACTGTTGTAATGGTTGATAGTCAATTCCTTGAGCCGATGCTAGAGGCACAACCCCCAACGGAAAGTTATGCTGTAAAAATTCTTGAATCTTAGGGTGGGGATTAAGATATAGAGCGTGATATGCCTTACCCAAAGCGAGGTTTCCCGACTGATCTTTAATCTCGACCATCCAGTCCATCAGAGTTTGCAGTTCTGATGCGGGATCTTCCAGTAGTTGATCAACTATTTTTAATTGATTCTTCTCAGATTCTGAATATATTGCATGATTGATGCTGCTGATATCTTGCATGTAATCTTTTCCTACGGTGAAGTGCTTGCCCAATAAACAAACTTCAAGATTTTAACTGAATTTTGCACCAACTCTGATGGCAAACTTCATGAGTGTTTGTACTCAGTCCTGTAATGCAGATCCTATCACGATTTTGTGAGAGATCGCGCTATCGACATCAATAAGAGCTTCGCCCTCACTCTAAGCTATAAGCTCTAAGCCGTAAGCTTTTGATAAATGATCCGCATCCATAAATAGCTAGTCAAGCTGGGTTAGTTAAGCCTTTTCATAACCTTGTTCATAAGCAAACCGAACTAGTTGGGTGCGATTGCTCAAATTAAGCTTGTTCAGGATATTGCTGAGGTGGGTTTGAACAGTTCTGGGACTGATAAATAGGCGATCGCTAATCTGCTTATTAGTATATCCCTGAATAGTTTCCCAAAAAACTCTTTCTTCGGCGGGAGTCAGGGGCAGAGATTTGGGTGCAACACTCTCCACAACAGGCATAATCTCGTCATTAGCGATCCCAGGGAGGGGAATCTCCCAAGCATTGATATTATTCAAGCCCTGATTAACACTATTGTTGACTGTCCCGTCCTTCAATTGGGGATTGGCTAACTGCTCAATTAAATGGACTATTTCCGCGTGAACTCGTCGCGATCGCTCAATTAAAGCTTCAATGTTCGCCAACAGTTCTTTCATCTCAAAGGGCTTGGTTAAATAGCTGTCCGCACCGATGGTATGACCTTGAACTCGGTCATTGAGTTCATCTTTAGCTGAGAGGAAAATAAAGGGAATGAGCTTGCCTGACGGTTGCGATCGCAGTTGGCGACAAAATTCAAAGCCATCCATTCCCGGCATGGAAACATCCGACACAATAATATCGGGTACGTCTTGATTAAATCTAGCCAAACCATCCTGGGCAGAACTCACAGCAGTGACCTGATATCCTCTCTGTTCTAGGGAATTTTGCAGAATTTTGCGTAATGTTGCATCGTCGTCTACTACCAATATTTTTTTCATCTCGAATGATTTAAAATCTGACTTGGGAAATTTGAACTTGAATTCTCTCTAATCTATTCTAAGTTCTTTCACCAGTTCATAAAACAAGATTCTGATAGTTCCTGACCCGTGAAACTTTCTCAAAAAGCGATCGCATTTACTCCTTTAAAAGAGTATTTTCAAGATTTACAGTTTTTGAATCTAAATCGTCGTATTTGGGGATAGATTGATAATGTACCCCTTCTTAAAAGAAGGGGGTTGAACAATTAAAATTACGTCTGATTGACGCTTTTGCTTAGAACTTGCAGGGCTAATCAGACGTTCTATTTAACTTTAGTCGCTTTGTTCGCGCCTCTTTCCAATTCCCGCATCTTTTTGCCACGCCAAATCAACCTAACGGGAGTTCCTTTGAATCCCAACTGATCCCGAAACTGACGATCTATGTAACGGCGATAGTTATCATTAAATCGTTTGGGTTCGTTGACAAATAAAGCAATGGTGGGGGGCTGTGAACTTACTTGAGTCCCATAATAGATTCTGCCCTGTTTTCCCTGACGATTGGTAGGAGGAGAATACCAATTAACCGCTTCTTCTAAGACTTCGTTGATCACCGAGGTTGTTACCCGACGGCGATGAGATTCCGCAGCCACATCCACTAGATCGAGGATTTTATTCACTCGTTGTCCAGTCATAGCACTGACAAAAATCATCTCCGCCCATTCCATAAAATAGAGGCGGGACAGAATTTCCTTTTTATATTGGTTGATGGTGTCAGTCTCTTTTTCGATCGCATCCCATTTATTAATGATCAGAATAACCGCTCGACCATCATCAATAATCCGCCCAGCTAGCTTTAGATCCTGCTCTGTCACCCCATCGAGAACATCAATCACAAATAACACCACATCTGAACGGCGAATTGCCTTAAAAGCCCGATTGATGCTAAAAAACTCTGCACCATAGTCAACATTTTTCTTGCGCCGAATCCCTGCGGTATCAATGAGGCGATAGGTTTGCTCTCCTCGCTGAACAATCATATCGATCGCATCCCGCGTCGTACCTGAAATTGGACTAACAATCGAGCGTTGTTCCCCTGTCAAAGCATTGAGCAAGCTAGATTTACCCACGTTAGGGCGACCAATAATTGCCACTTTGATTTCATCATCTTCCACTAGCTGATCTACAGGAGGCAAATGAGTCACTAGTTCATCTAATAATTCCCCTGTGCCATTACCATGTATCGCTGAAACGGGGTAGGGTTCTCCTAAACCCAACTCCCAAAATTCCGCAGCTTGAGCTAGACCTTGTTCAATAGACTCACATTTATTAACAGCAAGTAAAACGGGAACAGATTGACGACGTAACCACTCTGCAATTTCGCGATCGCCATCCATCAAACCAAATTGACCATCCACTATAAAAATCGCTGCCGAAGCATCTACTAATGCCGCCAAAGCTTGCTGACGAATCATCGGCAGGAACTCCGTATCATCATCAAAGACTAGCCCGCCCGTATCTACTACTTGAAAATCTCGATCTCGCCAAAAGGAAGGACGATAAGTGCGATCGCGAGTAATTCCTGGTTCGTCGTGAACGATCGCCTGTTGATCTCCTGCCAAACGATTGACAAAGGCAGATTTCCCCACGTTGGGTCTACCAATCACAGCCACAATAGGTAATTTCATATTCTGTTGAGACGCTACACATCACGCCTATAAATTTAAAAACAACACGACGGGTTTCATGGGTGAAGCTTCAAACAGGAGACCCGCCTAGTAAAGGGGCTTCGCCCCAGCTCTTAGCTTTTAGCTTTTGGCTTTTAGCTAATTAGAATTAATACTCGTTTAATGGTAATTGATTTCTGGTACAAATAGATAAGGTACTGTCTTTACCTTTCCCCTTTTCCCATACTTGTTCACTACTACGAAATCGAGACTATGACTACCTACTATTACGTTGCTGCCAGCCAAAAGTTTTTATTGGAAGAAGAACCTTTTGAAGAGGTAATAGAAGAAAGAATCCGTAACTATAAAGAGAGAAATCAGGAGATCGACTTCTGGTTTATTAAGCAGCCTGCTTTCCTCGAAGCACCTGAAATGGCAAGCCTAAAAAGGGAAATTCCTCAACCTTCGGCAGCAGTTGTCACCACGAATAAGCAGTTGGCTACTTGGTTGAAATTAAGATTGGAGTATGTTTTGTCTGGAGAGTTTGAAGCGCCTTCTGAAAGCATTCCTGAACCATTAGCTACCCTGGAAATTGCTACTTCATCTTAGACGTTGCTTGATTAATTAGTAACTGACGTTACTCACTCATTAATTTGTGAAGATTGGGAAAAGGGAAAAGGGAAAGGGGAAAAGGGTTCAGTGTTCTGTTTTCATAACTTACTGAAGCTGTTGATTTCTCGTTATTTTGCGTAACGTCAGTTACTAAACAAACGTTGATCCAGGTTCTCGTGGTGCATTTGAGCCATGTCAATAGAGGGCGTACCCGACCACATCTGCTCTAAATTCATTCCTGAAGCCGTAACCCAAACTTGTTCCATAATTGGTGCTAGATGGAGTAATACTTGCTGTGCTTGCAGGTGTCCTAAAACGCTTAACCTAATTGCTGCGCTTAAAATACTCGTAACCAGGCCGTGTAAAAAAGCCAGGACGGCATTTTCTGTTGATAAGCCAGCGATCGCTGAGACAGTACCAAAGATCACAGGATGTAAGCAGTACATTTTTCCCTGAGACACTTCTTGCTGGAGTATTTCTAGGCGTTCATCTTGCCAAGTAGCCTGAGCCACCATCAATAAAGCCCTGCCACTCTGCCGTTGAGTTTCGCGATATTTGGCGATCGCCGTTTGGATGTATAATTGGCGATCAATCTGTTTCAGGGCTGTAATATCTTCCTGATGATTAAGGCTGCGATGGCTATGAATCAGGGCGACAACATCGGTAGTGCCAATCTTATAAAGTAACAATAGCTCTAAAAAAATCTGTAATTCATCCTTGGACTTGACTTTTCCCATTTGTACCATGCTTTCTAACCCATGAGAGAGGGTAAAAGAACCAGTGGGAAAAAAAGAATCGGCAAGCTGCATTAAGGCTAGCTGTTGGGAGATGGGGGCATTGGGAGTTCGGAGTTCGGAGTTTGGAGTTCGGAGTTCGGACATTGGGGAGCTTAATGGTGATGGGGCTGAGGAGCAAAGTTTAGGTGATCTGGCGATTTCCCTTCGGGAACCCTAAAGGATATGCGGAGCGGTATGCTTTAGCACTCGCTTCGCATCGCGCTCCGCGATCGCATTTGATAATTCATGATTAAACCAGGGATTTGTAGTTGTTTAATGGTCTGCTCGACTATTCTTAAATCTGCTCCTGGCTGAAGATAGATTTTTTGATTAGCAATGGTGATGGGGTAATGATGGTTGCCCAAAATATGACCCAAGTGGACTAGTTCCGTTGCGGAGGCTGTTATTGGTTGCTCAAAGCTCAGTACCAGCAATTCTTGCTCTTGAAGCTGAATCACCACCAGGCGATCGCTTTGGGTTCTGAATACATCTGCCTCGCGCATTGACCAATCACGGCTTTTGATGATGCCGATGGCTACCCCTGAAGTAGAATGAGCTTGAATTCGACCCTTATGGCGATCGCTCTGACTTAGAGATACTTCTAGACAAGATCCTTGTTGGCGCGCTTGAGTAACCTTAGCTGCGAGGTTGGAATCTTCTGTGAGATTACCTAAATAGGTTTGAGCAATTTCGATCATGTCGTCATTTAGGAATATAGGGTAAGTCAGGGCGATCGCTTAAGTGGCGCACATAGTTTAAGACGTAAGTTATGTATTTTTTGATTAACGAAGTTTTAGCAGCCATTACGCGGATTAATAAGCCTTTATTTTCAGGCAAGGTCGAACTGGCGACAAGTATTCCTTTGCAATCATCAAAAGCTAAATTAGCAATTTTTTGGCTTAATTCAGCTAAATCGGCTTGGGGCTGCACCATGATTATATTTGCCAGGATCGGCTCAGTAGCAAATAAGTCATGGTGCTTAAACGGGTTATTTTTTCCTGTTAGGCGTATAGTATCCCGAAACCAGAGTTCTCCGTCGTCAGAGTATATTTCGAGGCGACTATGATAATGACGAAAATCATAATACTCTCCCCTTGCCAATCTACCAGGGATTAGAATGTCGCTCCAAAACAGTGCAGCCTGGGGATAAAGCTTAATCTGGGTAGTTTGCTCTAAGGCAGCGTCTGCAAACAAAATCACTGGTTCAGGGACAAACTCTAAACTCGCCCCTGCCCCGACATCAATATTCCAAGCAGTTGTCGCTTGCGTTTCCTTTTTTGGCATGGCATGAACCTTGGTGGCAGCCTGATCGGTAAGATACATTCTGGTATCCGCCGCCAGACTCAAAGACATACTCAGATGATCCTGAGCTAGTAAACCAGGAGAAGTATTAATCAGATAGAGATAGGCACAATTAGCATCAGCCTGATCAAGACGAAAGACTCCAGATACCCGCAAAGGATAAGTCGTGTACTGGTGAGCAACGACAGTCTGACCTAGAGAATTTTGATCACTAGCTTGGCGATTACTCTCTGGGTATGCTGCGCGATCGCATTTGAGTTTCAGTTCTAGGGTGTCCCTCTCCCCCATTAATTAGCTCCTATGACTCAGGAAATCTGTTGACTGTTAACTGTTAACTGTTGACTGTTGAAATAGCACTTGTCTTTGAATAAAATCCACTACCTCTAGTAAACCTTCCCCTGTTTTACAGTTGGTGTAGGCGATCGCTTTTCCTTGACGATGTTCGGGGGCTTGGCGACGGATTAAAGCTAAGTCTGCACCCACATAGGGAGCTAGATCAATTTTATTGATGACCACTAAATCCGCCTGGACAAAGCCTGGGCCATTCTTACGGGGAATATCATCCCCTGCCCCCACATCAATGACAAAGATATAAGAATCTACCAAATCATAGCTAAAGGTAGAAGCTAAATTGTCTCCCCCGCTTTCGATAAAAATCAGGTCTAGGTGAGGATGGAGTATTTCTAAATCCTGCACTGCCAGAAGATTCATCGTGGGATCTTCTCGGATCGCCGTGTGGGGACAGCTTCCTGTTTCTACACCAATAATGCGATCGCTCGGTAAAATCCCACTACTTTTGAGGCGTTCAGCATCTTCCTTGGTTAGCAGATCGTTAGTAATTACTGCCACTTCAATCCCCTGCTCTCTCAACAAAGGAACAATACATTCTAAGAGGGCAGTCTTCCCGCTACCGACAGGGCCACCAATACCCATTCTTGCTGCTGTTGTGATCATCGCTCTCCGACTCCAGTGGACTTCTCTCTAATCCATTCAGTCCAATTTTTGATTGACTAAACCATTAAAACCAGATATTTCTCGACTACCTGCGATCGCCACGAGGTTAACGGTCTTTTCGTCTCCTGGTTCAAATCTTACTGCCGTACCTGCGGGAATATCTAACCGCATTCCTTTAGTACTTTCTCGCTCAAACTCTAAAGCAGAATTTACCTCATAAAAATGAAAGTGCGAACCGATTTGAATTGGGCGATCGCCTGTATTAGCCACATCAATCTCTAGGGTGGCTCGACCTGCATTCAACTCAATTGTCCCTGGTTGGGTAATTATTTCACCTGGAATCATGATGATTACTTGTTATCAAAAAAAGCTATTAGCTTTTGGCTATTAGCCAGGGCTGCGCTTTTTGCTTTTCACTCCACATTTCATTATTCCACAGGTTTCATCTTAGTGTATTCATTGTTGTATTGTAAAGTAGTGCTGACTATCTGCGATCGCCTAATTCAATAAAACAAACATACAGAGCGATCGCACTTTCGATTCATGCACTCTAACTGATAATTACTTTAAAGGTTTCAACAAAAAATATTACTGATTAGCCTTTTGCTAAAAACGGTAAACTAATTGGCAATAAGCTTTGATGGT
>JBEANW010000319.1:0-13443 GCA_041165225.1 Cyanobacteriota bacterium
GCCTATAATTGCGATACTGTAGAACAATTTGATTTTATTCAAAAGCTAAATCATCGCTTTCCTAATCCAGATCTGACGATTTATATAGATATTCCCATTGACGTTTCTTTGGCAAGATTGCAAGAACGTTCTTTACAGGAAATATATGAGACTAAAGCTAAATTAACCAAGGTTAGAGAACAGTATCAACAAATATTTGCTGACTACGCAGGAACAGCGATCGCTATTGATGGTACCCAAGACCAACAGGATATTCATCAACAAATAGTGGCACAAGTCCGAGACATTGCTGAAGCATGAAATAGTTATCCTAAAGGACTAGCTTCGCGTCGCACTTTGTTATCTTGGAGTGGAGTTTTATCCTGATCTGAATCTTCATTTTTATTAGTTTTAATTAGATAAACTGGATTCACAGTTTCGCTATTGTTTAGTACCATAAAAAAAAATCATAGTTATACTAGTCATTGTTAAAAAAATATTAATTATAGGCAGCTATTTAGCAAATTGTATCTTCCTATGTTTATAGATTTATACTTATAGATTTAGAGATTTGACCAAGGTACTACAGTAGATAGCTGAAAAATCTTGTCTTTACTGGCAGTTTCAGCCCTAAAACATAAACTATCAGATGAACCAAGATTCTGAGTATAATTCAGATAAACAAGTTAATTCTGGCGATTCTCCAGGAACATCTCCGCAAAAGTGGCGCAAAATAGTCATGATTGTGGCACTTCTGCTTTTAGGCTGTACAGGATCTGGCTTGCTCTATGGTTGGTATTTTATTCAGCGTCGGCTTATTCCCCTGATTGAAAAGGAAGCAGGCAATTATCTTCATCGCCCTCTGGAGTTAGGTGAGTTAAGAACCCTCTCGTTGACGAAAGCTAGTTTTGGCAAGAGTGCTTTACCCGCCACTCCAGATAATCCTGATTTTGTCAAAGTAAAAGAAGTCAAGATCAATCTTGCACCCTGGTATTTTCTGCGTCACAAGGAGTTGAATTTAGACCTGATTTTAGTCAAGCCTGATGTCTATCTAGAGCAAGATGATTCTAGATTATGGACTCCCACGGACTTTGGCTCAGGTAAAAAATCTGACGGGGGCATCAAGGTTAATGTTAAATCGATTCAATTGGAGAGAGGGCAGCTTTCTCTGGTGGCATATAATTCCCAGAGAAAGAGTCTTAATCCTGCGGTAATTGCCGATATAGACGAGATTACCATTCGTCCCCTAGATCATCTGATCAAGTTTGATGCCGCTGCGGAGTTGCTTCAGGGGGGTAAATTTACTGTTGATGGAGAAGGTAATAGCAAGACAGGAATCATCGATCTGGAGGTTATTGGACGGCAGTTAAAGGCTTCGGAAGTAAGCAATCTCCTGGCATTACCCATCGAGTTTGGCGGTGGTAGATTGGAGGGGAAGCTGGGGGTAACTCTCAAAGACAGCCCGATTCCTGAATTAAACGGAGCATTAGATCTAGAGCAGGTGAGTCTGCAAATTCCTGGTTTAGTTAAGCCTTTTAGCAGTAGTCAGGGCAAGCTGAGGTTTAAGGGTTCCAAGATTGAGTTGACAGGTATTGCCACTAATTTTGGTGAGGTATCAGGAGTGGCTGTTGGCTCATTGAATTTAGCGGGCGGGGGAGATTACCAGATCAAGACTAAAGTTAAGCCAGTGGCAATGCAAAAAGTTCTTGATGCCCTAGAGCTGGATGCGCCTATTCCCCTGCAAGGCAAAATAGCTGGAGAAGTGGCGGTTACAGGTGCCTTAGAAAGCCCTGTAGTTAAGTTTGACCTGGCTACTACTAGTCCTAGTCGCTTAGACAAGGTGGATTTTAAGCAGATTGATGCTGATCTGGAATTGGTGGGGGCAACTTTAAACGTTCAGCAATTTAGCTCCTTACCCGCAGGAGGGGGAACAATTGTGGGGAATGGTAAGCTTCAACTAAATGGAGCGCAAAATTTAGCTTTTAACGTCCAAGCAGAGGGGATTTCAGCTAAAGCGATCGCCCGTGGTTATGATCGTCAATTACCTGTGGATATTGAGCAAATTTCGGGTCAAACCAAGATCTCTGCCCAGGCAGGAGATCTCGCTACCCTGCGTTTTCGTGATGGGGAGGCTAATTTTGTCCTGGGTAACGGTACGGTGAAGGTAGATCATCTCGATTATGGCAAAGGGATCTGGTCATCACAGCTTACTGCTACGGGAGTAGAATTTGGTAGTTTACCCATTGGTAAAGGTAGTACCCCTACCATTGGTCAAGGTTTGGTCACTGGTATCTTCGATGTTACGGGAACCAAGGATGTGGGCAATCTGCACCAGGTTAAAGCGACGGGACAAGCAAGTCTGGACACCGTTGGGGGAAAAGTTGCTTTGCCTAAAATTACTATGGCTCAGGGCAATTGGTCGGCAGATACCAAGACTCAAAACTTAAAACTCCAACGTTTATTTCCTGATCTCCCTGACGAATTTAATGACAACCTGGGGGGAGAATTTTACCTGACGGGGAATATTCCCGATGAGGTGCAGCCTCAAACCCTAATTAATGGCTTTGGAGATTTGACCTTAGCCCAGGGAAAAGTTCGGGTGGATAATTTAAAAATTGTCGAGTCAGACTGGACAGCGATCGCCCAAGGTACTAATCTTAAACTCAAAGAATTAAGCTCTAGTACTCCCGATCAATTTGCAGGATTAGTTAATGGCAGGGTCAAGTTAACAGGGACGACGAATAATATTACCCCTAAAGGCATTAAAGCCACAGGTAACGGTAGTTTGACCCTACCAGAAGGAGTATTCCAGGCAGAGAAATTAGCGATCGCCAATGGTCAGTTTAACGCCCAAGTTCATCCCCAGCAGGTGGATTTAAGTCTCTTTGCCGACCCAAACTCAGAAGAACTAGAGCTTCAGGGCAAACTGGGGGGACAATTAACCCTTACGGGGCAAGTCGATAATCTGAGTCCCACCGCCGTCTCCGCCACAGGAAATCTCCACTTTAGTCAAGGAATTGACTTGTTGGAACAGCCCTTATCAGCAAACATTGCTTGGGATGGTCAACGTCTTAATGTGCTGAAAGCCAAAGGTAGGGGTTTAGACGCTCAGGGTCAGGTGGTGCTAGATCCGTCATTTTTTAGTGATATTCCTGATAAATTAGCGGCGATCGACTATTTTGAATTTGACGTTGCCCAAGCTCATTGGATTGATCTCAAAAAGCTCCGTTTAACCTTGCCCAGTTGGGCAACCAACCTCGATTATGGAGGACGGACGGACTTTGCAGGCAAGATTAGTGGAGTCCCAGCGGCGATCAAGGTTAGAGGCAATGTGGGACTCCATGATTTTCGGCTAGAAGGTCTAGATTTTGCGCCATTCCTTGCAGGAAACGTGCAACTATCCCCTGAAACGGGTTTAAAACTGAGGCTGCAAGAAATTTTAACTACCCCTTTATTAGCTGACACCAAAGATTTTACTGACGAGTCTCCAGCTTCAGACAAGATTGAGTTGGTTTTAGACCCTAATTTTTCTCCTTTAACTCTAGTGATTATCCAAGATGATTTTCGAGTAGCAGGCACAGGAGAAAAAGAAATGCTCAATCTAACCACTGCCCATGTTCCCGTCGAACTGCTGAAAACGATCGCCCTCAAAAATAAGGATATTACAGTCCCCAAAAATATCGCTCTGCAACCAGTTAAGGGGGATTTGTCGGGAGATTTTAAGTTTAATCTGAAGACTTTAGCCACTTCGGGGAATAATGTGGTGGTGGAAAATCCAGCTATAGCCAGTATCAGAGGCGATCGCCTGGAGGGAAATTTTCAATATGCTGATGGTTATTTTGCCATCCAAGATGTTGAATTTAAGCAGCGAGACAGCGTTTATAAGCTCAAGGGTAATTTAAGTCAAAAACCCGATGATTTAGAACTAGATGGTCAAGTTACTGTGGATGGAGGACAGATTCAAGATATCTTAGTTGCCCTGCAAATTTTTGAACTGACAGACTTTGCTCGGATAAAGCGCGATCGCGCTTATGGCAAGGCGGGCAATCTCTATCAGCCCCAGGTTGTACTCGCGGAAAAACCCCTATTTAATGTGGGTATCAAGGATGCGCCTGTAATTGACCAGCTTCAGTTATTCGCTGCCATTCAGGGGTGGTTGGCTGCGGTGCAAGAAGAAAGACAAACGGCTTTAGTTCCAGAAATCAAGAATCTACAAGGAACTTTCGCGGGCAAAATTGAGTTGTTTGGCTCATTAAAAAAGGGTATAACTTCAGAGTTTAATTTTAGTGGTCAACAATGGCGCTGGGGTAATTTAGTTGGCGATCGCATTATCGCTCAAGGCAATCTGCGGAACGGGATTCTGACCCTACTGCCTATTTCGATTAAGCTTCAGGATCTGACAGAATCGAAGGTGATCGCCGAGCAAACGTCCCCAACCCTACTATTTACTGGTACTTTTGGCGGTGTGACCCAATCGGGACAGTTGAGATTAGTAGATGTACCGATGAAATTAATTAAACAGCTTTTTTCCTTTCCTCCAGAATTGGCGGTAGATGGTCTAATTAATGCCACTGCCAGTATTGCGGGGACAAAAGATAACCCCCAGGGCAGAGGAGAAATTACCATTGATGATGCTTCTTTGAATGACACTTCCATCCAGTCAACCAAAGGTAGTTTTAATTATCAACAGTCTCGGTTAGAATTTTCTGCCAGCAGTCTGATTGCCGAAGATGCCGATCCGCTAATCCTTAAAGGTAGTGTCCCCTATCCCTTGCCTTTTTCCCAGACAAAACCAGAAAGCGATCGCCTGGAACTACAGCTTAATGTCCAAGACAAAGGATTAGCGCTGCTAGATATTTTTTCGCGGGGGGAACTCAAGTGGATCGACGGTTCAGGGAAAATTGTCCTGGATATTACAGGTATTCTCGACGAGAAGCAAAACCTGCCACGGAAATTATCGGCTCAAGGGGTAGCCAATATCAAAGACGCTACCATCGCTGCCAAAAGTTTGCCCAAGAATTTAATTACCAACATCAACAGTCAAGTATTTTTTGACCTAGACAATGTTCGCGTCAACAACTTTGAGGGAGATTTTGGGGAGGGAACCATCACCGCCACTGGCACTGTTCCCTTTGGGGACACCATTTCTCTCAATCCTTTGACCATCAGCTTCAATGACATCCAAAAAGTCGCGATTCCCAAACTATATAACGGCGGGGTGAGAGGCAATCTTCAGATTTTGGGCAAGGCAACCGAACCTAATATCACGGGAGATTTAACTTTATTTGATGGGACAATTCTGCTGACTAATGAAAGCGAAAGTGAAAGTGAACAGACTCCAGCTATTGATTTTAGCGATCGCGTTAATGCCATCACCAGAAGAAATACCGCCGATCAAGGCTTGGCTGCCATCACTCAGTATAAAAATCTCAAATTACGTCTGGGCAAAGATATTCAGATTAGCCAACCACCCATCTTTACTTTTATCGCCACGGGAAACCTAGATCTTAATGGGACTTTTGCCCAACCTACTCCCGACGGCACTATTTTACTCAAACGGGGTCAGGTCAATCTTTTTACCACTCAGTTAAATTTATCCCGCGACTATAAAAACACTGCTCGTTTTTCCAGCAATAATGTCCTCGATCCCTTTTTAGATGTCTTGTTAGTTGGGTCGGCGATCGAAGCAAGCGATCGCAGTGTTCCGAGTGAGGTATCACCGACGGAAATTCCCGATTCTGGCTTAACCACCCTAGAAACTATTCGCGTCTCCGCCAAGGTGAAAGGACTTGCCAGTCAAATCACCAACAAAATCGAACTTACTAGTAGTCCGCCCCGAACTCCAGCGGAAATCGCTGTCTTGTTAGGAGGAGGGTTTGTGGAAGCCTTGGGCAATAGCAATGGTACTGCTGGATTAGCTACCTTGGCTGGTTCAGCACTTTTTGGTAGTCTCAATGCAGAATTTAACAACATTTTTCCCATCGGTGAACTGCGGTTATTTCCTACACCGATCATTGACGATAATCGAGATAACGATCGAGATGGCCTGGCTGGAGAAATTGCCTTTGACTTAGTTAAGGATCTTTCTTTCTCGGTGCTGAAAATTTTAAATAATGATACTCCTGCACAATTTGGTTTTCGCTATCGCTTAGACGATCACTTTGTCTTGCGGGGTTCGAGCAATTTCCAAGAAAGTGGTACTAGAGGACTGATTGAATACGAACTCAGATTTTAATCACTGCACTTTTCACCTGAGTAGACCATATCCGAAGGTGTCTATCACGGATACACCTGCGAATATATCCTTTAGGACAATGATTAGATTATTAAAAGCTAGAGGCTAGAAGCTAGAAGCTAGAAGAAAAGATACTTAACTTAATATTCTGCGTTAAATAACAAACAAATAATAAATATTGTGGGGTGAAACACAACCCTTCGGGGATCATGAGAATTAGATAACCTTCGTTCGGTTTAAGAATAAGCGATCGCGGAGCAGAATTATGAACGATGCTATGAACGATGCCATCTTCCCCAACTCAGGATTAGATTCTTGTTTCCATCCTCATCAAGATACAGATTTACTCGAACAGTTTGGATTTATTCCTGGTTTGAAGGAGTTTTTAACCATTCGCCAGATACACGCCCTCGAACACGCAACGGTTTGGATGTTGAGTGATGGGGTAAACGCCAAAAGAACCAAACTATCTACTAGCTATCTCTCTGCCGACAACGAGACAATTGGCGGGTTGTCCACGGATCAAGGGTTTTATCTTTACGGTGAAATTAATCCGCTGCAATTAAGAAAGGCTGTTAATCTAGCTTTAATCCGTTTACAAGCAGGAGAGTGGAATCTGGCGCTGCATCCCCGTTGTGGTACTAATTCATCTGTGGCAGCAGTGTTGACCGCAGGCATGGCAATTACCGCCCATTTCGCTTTACCGCGATCGCCTTTACATCAAATCATGGGGATGGGACTAGCGACGATGACGGCTAACTATCTCGCTCCCGAACTCGGTATTTACGTGCAGAAATATATCACCACGGCAATCCCGTTTAATCTTAAGCTGCAAAAAATCACCAAAACTAAGGATCAATCGGGAAAATCGAGCTATTTTGTGAAGTTAAAGTGGGTTGGTAATTAGCTATCAGCTATCAGCTATCAGCTTTTAGCCCTGGTCACAGCTAAAATTAGTAGCGTTCAAAATCTAAATTCCCGCGTGACCTAGGGCGATACCTGTAAACAGCATGCCAAAGACTAGAAATGGTTGCGCGCTGGCTTGATATTTAACATCATTTTCTAGAGGATTGCGGAGGAAATACATATCCTGGAATACGATCTGGGGAATAACCAGTAGAAAAACGATGGTGGCATAAAGATTCTCGTGGACGGATACGAGGTAGCCACTAATGCCGATCTGGAAAACATCAATCATAATGACGCAAATCCAGGCAGCAGTTGTCACCCCAAACATTACAGGCAAAGATTTTAAACCTAAAGCGCGATCGCCTTCCACACTCTTGAAATCATTGACAATAGCAATCCCCAATCCTGCAAAACTATAGATCAGGGTCAAAATCGCAATTTTCCAGTTCAAATCCCCAAATAAAGCATGACCAGTCCACCAGGGGAGGGCAATATAGCTCGAACCCAAGGCATAAGTACCCAGCCAGCCGTTTTGCTTCAGTTTTAATGGTGGTGCAGAATAAATATATGCCACCAAAGAACCCCCCAAGGCGATGCAAAGAATGGTGGGGAAATCATGACCCACTGCTAAATCTAAACCATAGGCTAAAGCTATGCCCGCGAATAACAGGACAAAGATCTGTACCTTCACTTGGGGTAAAGAAATTGCCCCCGAAGGAATTGGACGATATGGCTCATTAATCGCATCAATTTCGCGATCGTATAGTTCATTCACGGTTTGGGTGTAACCCGTCATTAACGGCCCAGAGAGCAACATACAGGCTGCGGAAAGCAAGAAATTTTCTACCGTCCAGGTATAATTCCCCGAAGAAGCCGCGCCACAAATAACTCCCCAAATCAGAGGAATCCAAGTGATGGGCTTCATTAGCTGGAGACGTATTTTCCAAATCGAAGTCTCCCCTGTGGCGGCACCCTTCATCCCCAGCAATTGACGAGCTTTAGAATTACCTGAATTATCTGCTTTTTCGGGATTAGTATCTGGATTAGTAGTGGTATCAGACATGATGATATAAAACGTTAGGGGAAAGGGGAAAGGGTTCAGTGTACTATTTTCATACCTGACTGAAATTATCCATTATCAATTATTTAACCGACCGTTACTTCTAAATAGCCATTCGTGAATTTTGCTCCTGTAACTGAGCTTCCTTGCCAAGCAGGAGGCAGGGTAATATTACGTCGCTGATCTCCCGCTTCGATGGTGATTTCAGGACCATACTGGGTCAGTTTGACATCCTGCTTGTTAAACCCAGGCAGGAATACCTTGATTTTCCGTTCTGCCATGATAAATTCTGTGGCTTTCGGGATCTCAACATTTCCTCCCATCCTAGGCAAGGCATCGATCAAAGGCTGCCAGTTCCTACCATCATAATTCGGTATCGAGGTAATGCTTAAAGACTCAAACTCATCGGCGATCGCCGATCCTCGATTCAACAATACACCACCGATCCCTAGACCAACCTGTTGAGCGCTGCCCCAGAGATACTTAGCAGTAGCGATCGCCACGGGGTCAGGAGTAGTGACTAAATAAGCTACTACATTACCCTGATGTAAAGCTGCTATGCCGTCTTCGAGCATTTGCGTCGCAGGATTATCGGCATTACCTGACAAATCGTTCGCTGACCAAGAAGTGTTTAAAATGGCGCTAGTAACTGGCTGCACAAAGGGGGAAAGAGTTTTGACAATATCAGATTCGGTAAAAATACCCCGAAAACGACGAAAATACCAGCCTAAGATCTCTGGTAGACCAAACATTCTCAGGGTATCGATGCCTCCCGTACCGTCATAGACAATTACATCGTATTGATTGCTTTGATAATATTCTCGCAGAGCATTGAGAGCTAAGGCACGATCCATCCCTGGCAAGATACCTAGCTCTTGACCGTATACTTGTTTAAGAATTGGCGATCGCAAATATTGGGCTTCGATCTGTTTGACTTGTTCCCAGCTATTTTCTAGCAACACGGCAG
Source organism: Cyanobacteriota bacterium (assembly GCA_041165225.1). GTDB lineage: Bacteria > Cyanobacteriota > Cyanobacteriia > Cyanobacteriales > Xenococcaceae > Waterburya. The sequence continues at coordinate 9,151 of JBEANW010000319.1, forward strand.
AGTTTAACTGCATCACGGCAAAATTAGCACCAATTTCTTGGGGTTCTGTTGTAGGAGGGGTTATACCTAGCGTCAACCCAAAACCAGGGCTAGAATCTTGCCCCATTAATAGTACTTTTTTGCCTTCTAAGGCTAGTTTTTTAGCAGTTGCGATCGCGCTAATGGTGCGACCCGTACCGCCTTTACCTAAAAAGGTGACGATCGAGGACATATTTAAAAATTTAGTCTGTTATAGATTTTATTTATTATGACTAGTTTACGGGCTTGATTTCATCCTCAAAAAACCAGCTAGAGGTGCGATCGTCAAATTGAACCACAACACCAACACCGCTGCCATCGGTCATTTTATATTCTTTAACAGTGCCGACCTTGCCTAGTTTGCTGGCAACACTGCCGTTTACACGGTCTTTAATTCTAAAAACTTTTACTTTTTGCCCGATTTCCATTGCTATGAATTTATCCTGAATTATTAATGAGCCATCTCACAGTTTAAAGCAAAACCTCCCCTTCTCAAAAGTCACGATCCTCCCATCGCTCTTTGACTGGAGTGATAATTCGCAATTACTTAACATCTCTTGGAAGGGGAACTATTACAATAAATAGATAGAATGATTAACAAAACAACTTTTAGAAGTTTTTAGCTAGTATGTCCGCTGCCGTTTTAATCGAAAACCTCCGCAAAAGCTATGGTGCTGTCCAGGCGGTAAAAGACATTTCCTTTACTGTCCAGCCAGGGGAAATCTTTGGTTTATTAGGCCCCAACGGTGCGGGCAAAACCACCACCATTCGCTGTTTGTGTACCTTAGCAAAAGCTGATGGGGGAAGCATTGAAGTCGGGGGAGTTAGCGCGATCGCCTCCCCCAAAGCAGTCCGCCAAAGGTTGGGTTATGTAGCCCAAGAAGTAGCCATTGATAAGGTCTTGACGGGTCGGGAGTTGTTGAAGTTACAGGCTGCACTTTACCATTTACCCTCAAAATTAATTGGCGATCGCATCCAACAATTAATCGAAGTCCTGGGTTTAGCGGAATATGCTGACCTAAAAACAGGTACTTATTCAGGGGGGATTCGCAAGCGGCTAGACTTGGCAGCGGGTTTATTACATCAACCTGAAGTGTTGGTCTTAGACGAGCCGACGGTGGGTTTAGATATCGAAAGTCGGCTGGTGGTGTGGGAGTTTTTGCAGGAGCTTAGGGCAGCAGGCACCACGGTTCTCATTACCAGTCACTATCTAGAAGAAATTGATGCTTTAGCCGATCGCTTGGCGATTATTGATCGGGGATTAGTGATTGCCGAGGGCAAACCATCGGAATTGAAGGATAAATTGGGAGGCGATCGCGTTACCCTCAGAATTAGAGAGTTTACTAGTGAGGCAGAGGCAGAGAAGGCGAAATATACTCTAGCATCCTTGCCTTTTGTGGAAGAGGTGATTATTAACACTGTTCAGGGTAATTCTCTCAATTTGATCGTGCAATCTGGTCAAAGTTCCCTAAGTAAAATTGAGCAGTCTTTGGCAGAAATAGAACTGCCTACCTTTAGTCTTGCCCAGTCTCGTCCCAGCCTCGATGATGTGTATTTAGCCGCCACAGGACAAACTATTATGGATGCCCAAATAGCGGCATCTAGTAGTAGGGATTTGAAACAAGAGAAAAAACAGCAAATGAAATGATCGTTGGTACTTTATTCGTTAGCCAGTTAGCTGGACTGTTCGGAAGTCGGAGTTCGGAGTTCGGAGTTCGGAATTCGGAATTCGGAGTTCAGAGTTTTTGAAAAAAATAGAATATAAAATTATGAGTCAGTCTATTGCCAGCAGCAAAATCAGGTCGGTTTTAGCCCCTAATCCTAGTATCAGCGGACAAAATAGTGAGTCGGCAAGTTCTAGTTCTCTAAAGGATTTTATTCAGGAAACATTAGCCCTAACTCAACGTCTATTTATTCAACTGCAACGTCGTCCTTCGACTTTGGTTGCGGGTATTATTCAACCCTTTATGTGGTTGGTTTTGTTTGGTGCTTTGTTTAGCAATGCCCCAGGGGGATTATTTGGTAATGACCTAAGTTACGCTAAATTTTTAGCCCCAGGAGTCATTGTGTTTACGGCTTTTTCGGGAGCCTTGAATGCAGGATTACCTGTCATGTTCGACCGTGAATTTGGTTTCCTGAACCGTTTACTGGTAGCACCGTTATCATCCCGCTATTCCATTGTGGCAGCCTCGACAATTTATATTATTGCCCTGAGTTTTATTCAGACCGCCGTAATTGTCTTTGCTAGTGCTGTTTTGGGGGCAGGTTTGCCAGGGATTGCTGGGTTAAGCGCGATCGCTTTGATTGTCTTTCTCATTGTTCTAGGGGTTACTGCCTTAAGTTTAGGTTTGGCGTTTGCCCTCCCTGGTCATATTGAACTGATTGCCGTGATTTTTGTCACCAACTTACCCCTCTTGTTTGCTAGTACTGCCCTTGCTCCTTTGAGCTTTATGGCTAACTGGCTTCAGGTAATTGCCAGTCTGAATCCTTTAACCTATGCGATCGAACCAATTCGCTATATTTATGGTCATGGAGATTGGGCAATAAGTAATATCGTCATGAATACTCCTTGGTTCGGTTTAAATTTTATCGCTGTTCTTTTAGTACTGTTGGCGTTTGACGCTTTGATCTTATTGGCAATTCAACCTTTATTACGTCGTCGTTTTGCCTAGGAAATAACTTTAACTGTTCTTTAATTTTTATTATTTATATTGTGAGGTCTAATTATGAATAACCGATTGAATCAAATCTGTTGGGCAACGGCTTTAGCTGTCACAGCGATCGCAGGTTTTAATGACCCTGCGTTAGCTCAAGGGGGTGGTGATGAGGGCTATCAATCTAACGAAAAGAGTGGTATTTATGGAGATGCGCCAGCAGGGTTAGATCCTCTAGAGATTATCCACCGCGCCCAACAAACGAATGGACGCAGTGCCGCCGAGTTTGATCAGGAATCCCAAGCACAAATTGACAATTCCGCATTAGACTTCAAACGTCTACAACAGCAAAGAATTCTCGAACAACAGCAATCACAACAATCTGCCACCAAAGAGAAAGTTAATCCTCCCGCAACTATTGAGTAGACTAAAAACTAATGACTAAAAGCTAAATAACCAACGTATCGGCTGCATAACGAATAAAAATATACACTGCTATGACCAATCAAAAAATAGACACCAAAGCTTTTAAACGGACTTTACAACAGTCAGAAAACTATCATCGTCGAGGTTTTGGTCATGATGAGGAAGTAGCAGGAACAATGAATTCTGAGTATCAAAGTGATTTGATTCAGACAATCCGCGATCGCCATTATCGTCTGGAACAGGGGGATGTTACGATCCGTCTGGCGGAGTCTTTTGGCTTTTGTTGGGGGGTAGAAAGAGCGATCGCGATGGCCTATGAAGCCAGAGAGCATTTTCCTACGGAGAAAATTTGGATCACTAACGAAATTATTCATAACCCCACGGTAAATCAGCGTTTACAAGAGATGAACGTCGGTTTTATTGAGTTAGTTAATGACCAGAAAGATTTTAGTGTAGTCACCCCAGGGGATGTGGTAATTCTGCCTGCTTTTGGTGCTAGCGTCCAAGAAATGCAACTTCTCAACGATCGAGGCTGCAAGATTGTCGATACGACCTGTCCTTGGGTATCAAAAGTCTGGAATTCGGTAGAAAAGCACAAAAAACGTGACTATACTTCGATTATTCACGGTAAATATGCCCATGAAGAAACCGTAGCTACCAGTTCCTTTGCCGATCGCTATTTAGTAGTCTTAAATCTGGCTCAGGCGGAATATGTAACTAACTATATTCTTAACGGTGGCGATCGAGAAGAGTTTCTTGATAAGTTTAAAAACGCTTACTCAGAAGGGTTTGACCCCGATCGCGATTTGGAGAAAGTTGGCATCGCCAATCAAACCACCATGCTCAAAAGCGAAACTGAGCAAATCGGTAAACTGCTAGAACAGACAATGCTCAAGAAGTTTGGCCCCACCGAATTAAACGATCATTTCATGAGCTTTAACACCATCTGTGATGCCACGCAAGAAAGACAAGATGCCATGTTTGACTTAGTGGAAGCAGATTTATCCCTGATGATTGTCATTGGGGGCTTTAATTCTTCTAACACCACTCACCTGCAAGAAATCGCCGTAGAGCATCAGATTCCTTCCTACCATATTGATAGTGTAGACAGAATTTTGAGTCGCGATCGCCTGGAACACAAGCCTTTAGATCAGGATATTACCGTCATTGAAAATTGGCTTCCAGCGGGTAAAAT